>CBDUBB010000247.1:0-4246 GCA_965365265.1 uncultured Flavobacteriaceae bacterium | reverse complement strand
ACTGGAGGAATACTGAGGAGATTCGATGTAATTCGATGAATAGTGAAATTGTCCCGTTTTCGGCCCATCAACAATGGTTCAACAACTGTTTGAAGGATAAAAACTGCATATTATTGATTGGTGAAGAAGGAAAAAAAGCCGTAGGGGTAATACGGTACAATGTGAAAGGCAAAGAGGCGATGGTGTCTGTTTATCTTGTGCCAGGAGAGAAAAAAACACCAGGGATGGGAACAGAGTTAATTTGCACTGGGAATAGATGGTTTGCAAAGAACTATCCCATGGTGGAAAGAGTGAATGCTGAAATAATAAGTTCGAACATCGCATCTGTAAATACCGCCTCACAAAGCGAGCGTAGCCCCCGGGCCCCCAATTTGTATTCGATTGCCTTGTCCACAATGTAATCCAAAGCCTGTTCGGTGATCTGGAAGGAGATCCCATCCATTCCGAACAATTTCTCGTACTGCTTGATGATGGCATTCTTGGGTTCCGTCAGGATGGCTCTGAGGGTCTTGCGGTCCAGAGGTTCCATATGGGTGAGAACGGGGAGCCGGCCGATGATTTCCGGGATCAGGCCGAATTCCTTCAGGTCTTTGGGGATGATATACTTAAGCACATTCTCCTTGTCCAGGGTAGCTTCCTTCTTAGAAGCACTGTAGCCGATGGCCTGCATGTTCAGCCTTTTGGTGATGATCCGCTCTATGCCGTCAAAGGCGCCCCCTGCTATAAAAAGGATGTTTTCCGTGTTTACCTCGATAAATTTTTGGTCCGGATGCTTGCGACCGCCCTTGGGGGGGACGTTGACCACCGTACCCTCAAGGAGCTTGAGCAGGCCCTGCTGCACCCCTTCTCCGGAGACGTCCCGGGTGATGGAGGGGTTATCGCTTTTCCGCGCTATTTTGTCGATCTCGTCGATGAACACGATACCCCGCTGGGCTTTTTCCAGGTTGTAATCTGCCGCCTGCAGAAGGCGTGTCAGGATGCTTTCGACATCCTCACCCACGTAGCCGGCCTCGGTCAGTACCGTGGCATCCACGATCGCAAGCGGAACATTCAGCATGCGGGCTATGGTTTTGGCCATAAGGGTCTTCCCGGTCCCTGTCTGCCCCACCATGACGATGTTGCTTTTCTGGATCTCGATATCGTCATCCTTGGCCGACGGTTGCAGCAGCCGCTTGTAGTGGTTGTACACCGCAACGGACATCACCTTTTTGGTGCGTTCCTGCCCGATGATATAGGTGTCGAGAAATTCCTTGATTTCGATGGGCTTTCGCAGGACGAGCTCGGAGACAAGGTCCTCATTGCGGGCCTGCCTGGACTCTTCGGCCACAATCCCATGCGCCTGTTCGATGCACCGGTCACAGATATGGGCATCCAGCCCGGCGATCAGCAGGTTGGTCTCGGGTTTTTTTCTCCCGCAAAAAGAACATTCCAAATTATCCTTGGCCATAATAGTAGCCCTTCACTAGTATATTAACGTCAAATCCGGCAAAAATTGCCGAACCGCTTCCCCTTTGGATCCGCTAGCCGGAATCGCGCTCCAGGATCTCATCGATCATCCCGTAGTCCAGCGCTTCTTTTGCCTTCATCCAGTAATCCCGGTCGCTGTCCTCGTAAATCCTGTCAAATTTCTGGCCAGAATGAGAGGCGATGATTTCGTAAAGCTCATCCCGGAGCTTAAGGACTTCCTTGGCTGCGATCTCGATATCGCTGGCCTGACCCTGGGCCCCGGACATGGGCTGGTGGATCATCACCCGTGAGTGTTTCAGTCCGCTGCGCTTGCCCTTTTCTCCCGCACAGAGCAATACGGCAGCCATGGAGGCCGCTATTCCTGTGCAGATGGTGGCCACGTCAGGTTTAATGAACTGCATGGTGTCATAAATCCCAAGACCGGCGTAGACGCTTCCTCCCGGGGAATTGATATAGATCTGTATGTCCTTGGAGGAATCCGTGCTGGCCAGGAAAAGCAACTGGGCCTGGATGATATTGGCTACCTGGTCACTGACAGGGGTCCCCAGGAAAATGATGCGGTCCATCATCAGCCGGGAGAACACGTCCATGGCAATGGCATTGAGCTGCCGTTCCTCGATGATATTCGGGGTCATTCCCACAGGGTACATGCTCTGCAGCAGGGGCTCTACATACAGGCTATTCATTCCCTGGTCCTTGATGGCGAATTTTTTGAATTCCTTGGCGTAGTCCATGTAGTTGCGCTAACGTATTTATTGCAAAAAAAAAGGTGCCGAAACTGATTCTTCCGGCACCGTAAAGATACTCAATTTGAGAATACCTGAAGCAAGGAGCTGGAATTTAGGGCCGCCCCGCGAGGGTTATCCGTAAACTTCCTTTACGAATTCCTCATAAGTGACTTCCTTGGTCTTAAGGTTGGCTTTTTCCTTATAGAGGTCCAGTAATTTCTGGCTCATAAGCTGCTCGGAAAGCCTTTTGACCTCATCCTGGTTACTCATGACCCTGGCGGCAATCCCTTCCAGGTCTTCCTCATTGGGGTTCGCCTGCCCGTATTGGGCCATTTGGGAGCGGATGAATCCCTTGGTGAATTCCTTGAGTTCCTCAAACTGGAGCTCAATCCCGTGATCCTTGACCAGCTTGCCTTCAATCAGTTGGTACCTGAGTCCTTTTTCAGAACGCTCGAACTCGTCCCTGGCCTCTTCTTCCGATAGGGGTTTTTCCCCGGTGTTCTGCATCCACTTCTTCAGAAATTCCGAAGGCAGGTCAAAGGAGGTTGTTTCGATGAGTTTCTCCGTCACATCATTCAGCAATTTCTGGTCGGACTGTTGCTGGAACTGCCCTTCAGAGTCCTGTTTGATCTTATCCCGCAGTTCGGCCTCGGAATGAACCTGGTCCGGCCCGAAAAGGCGGTCAAACAGTTCCTGATTCAATTCGGCAGGCTGGCGCTCATTGATTTCCTCTATGGTGAACGTAACCTCGACATCCAGTCCTTCAGCCTTTTCCCGCGGGATGCCCAGGCTGCTGGGCAGGAGGTAATCCTCTTTGAAAAGTCCTTTGGTCTTTAAGGTAACCGAGTCTCCAACCTTTTTTCCTTTCAGGGCGGAGAGGGCTTTTTTGCTCTTAATCTTGGAGAGTTCCAGGGTGGTTTTCTGGTTTATTTCTTCTGCTTCGTTTTCAAAGGTGCCGGTCACTTCGTGATCTGTATCCACAGTATCCTTAGAGACCAGTTTTCCGTATTGTTTGCGGATCCTCCCAACCTGTTCGTCGATCATTTTCTTATCGGCGACGATCTTGTAGTGCGGGATTGCTTTTTTGGTTTTCAGGGAAACCTCGAAGTCCGGGGCCAGGCCCAGCTCAAATTCAAATGCCAGCTCTTCAGCGTCCCAGTTGAAATTATCCTGCTGTTTGGGCAGGGGATTGCCCAGCACATCCAGTTTTTCTTCCACCAGGTACCGGTTGAGGTTATCCTGGAGCAATTTATTTACTTCGTCGACCAGTACGGCCCTTCCGTATTGCTTTTTGATCAGCCCCATGGGTACCTGACCTTTTCTGAATCCGGGGATGTTTGCGTTTTTCCGGTAATCTTTCAGGATTTTATCCACCTTTTCCTGGTAATCTTCCCGGGTAATCTCCACTTTCAGGACTGCGTTGAGCGCGTCGATCTGCTCTTTGGTAATATTCATGAATCACGTTTTAAACAGGACGTGCAAAAGTAGCGCATTTAAAGATATGCGGCAAGTTTTTAACCCGCTGTATCTCAATCTTTAACTTCCCTTTAAGCGTCTTCTTTCAGGAAGGCGAATAAAATGGACTGTACCAGGGAAAGCAGGAGGGAAAACAGCAGGGCCCACCAAAAGCCATCTACTGTAAAGCCGGAAACCAGCCCACCGGCCATCAGGATGATCACGGCATTGATTACGAGCAGAAATAGGCCAAAGGTGACGATGGTCACTGGTAAGGTCAGAATGACCAGGAGTGGTTTTACCAGAAAGTTCAGCAGGCTCAGAACCAGGGCCACAATTACGGCAATCCCGAAGGTGGCCACGTGAACCCCGGGAAGGATGTTTGCCAGCAGCACCACGGCCAGGGCACTTAGCAAAAGGCGAAGGATGAATTTCATAGGACAGGTGTTAGGTTGAAAAAAAAGGGTGGCCCGAATTCCGGGACACCCTTAAAGATACGTTGATTTTTTGGGATCAGTTGATGTAGAGCCCGGTATAGGCCAGGGGATCCACCTTTGGCAGAACCGCCCCGAATTTGGATTCAATGGCCTTGATGA
>CBDUBB010000246.1:0-4268 GCA_965365265.1 uncultured Flavobacteriaceae bacterium | reverse complement strand
CTCAGGCGGCCTGGTATAAACGCATAGTCCAGTCGCAGATCTATCAGGCTGAATCCCTCCAGTTCCACGGTTTCAAAGGTGCTGAAATCGGTGTCTGTGCGCTTGCCGGTATAGCTATACCGGGCCGTGGCCCTTGTCCTTTTGCCCAACTGGGCCCAGGCGGAAAAATTGAATTTGTGCTTCGGGATGCGAATGGCATTCCCCCCCTCCCGCTCGGTAAAGGTGTAATTCAGGGAAATCTGGCTGTAGGGGTGCCACTGCCAGTCCATTTCTGCTTCCAGGCCACTGACGCCGATGGGCTCAGTTGCATTAAAATAAATGAAGTCCGAATTATTGAATTGCACGGTATTTTCTTCACGGCGGCTAAAGTGGACCAGACTGAAGCGAAGGCCTGAATCCAGGCGGAGCTCCGTCCCGGCTTCAAGGGTCCGGTTCGTTTCGGGTTCCAAATCCGGATTGGCCCCGAAAGCGCCGTATAACTGGGACAGGGAGGGGGTGATATAGGAAGTTGCCAGTGTTCCCATCAGTTTCAGATAGCCTTGTCTAAACCGGTAGGCATAGGAAGGGTTTACCTGGTAAACCCCTTTGTTTCCGTAGGTGGAATGCATACTGAGGCGCAACCCTGCATTGAGATTCAACCCGGAAGGGTCGGTCCAGACCAGGTTCAGATACGGGTCCAGTAAGGTAAAATCCTCGGGGGTTGAGAGTAACGCCCGGTCCCTTATAAAGTTAAGACCCAGCAACCCGTAAAGCCCATTCATGAGCTGACGTTTATAGGTGAAGTCCGCCGTCAGGCTTTGCCCCTGGAAACGGCCCGGAAAATCGCTTTGGTTTTCAGATTCAAACTCGGTAAATGCCCCGATCAATTGAATTTGCTGGAGGCTGTCCTTCCACTCCCACTGCAGGCCTGCCCGATTCTGGTCAGTGCGGTATTGAAAAGGAGCATCCGTCCCTGAAAAAGAATCGTCAAAATCGGATTTCATCCGGCTCTTATTGGCAAAAATGCCAAGCCGGGCTTTTTCGGAGATCCGATGCCCGACGGTCAGGTCCATGGACCAGTTGGAATAAGGGTCCTCCTCCAGGCCGGAGCTGAGGGAGGAGAGCCCGTTCGTGTAATCGTGGGAGAAGGCCGCCTTATAGTCCCAGCCACCCTGTTGCCCTCCCAGATTGACAAAATGTGAGAAGCGCCCCAAATCCCCCCGGGAGTCTGTAGGAGCATTATGGGTACCCATACTGCCCTGAAGGGACAGGGATAAAGGGGTTTTTTCCGGGGTCTTTGTTTTGATATTGATGACAGCCGTGGCCGCATTCGCTCCATAGAGTACGCTGGAAGCACCTTTGAGGATCTCCACAGAGGCGATATTGGATACCGGCAGCAACCGTAAATCGTATTCCCTGGAGGCAGATGACGGATCCGAAACCCGCAGGCCATCCAGCAATACCAGCACCTGCCTCCCGCGGCCTCCACGGGCAAAAACTCCCAGCACCTCCCCCGGCCTGCCCCGGCTGCCTGAGATCTCAAATCCGCTTAGCTGATTCAGCACACTGGCCAGGGTGTGGCCCTGGTAGGCAGCGAGCTGTTCCGGACCCAGGCGTATGACTGTCTTTCCGGATTGTTCCCGTTTGAGAGGGAACCTGGTATCGCTTACCACTACCTCCTCCAGTTCCTGTGTGGGAATGGAGTCAGTTTGCTCCTGGCTGAAGCCCGGCCAAATGGCACAAAGGCAGGCAAGCCATAGCAGCCAGTTCTTTTTCATTAAGGTTGCTTTTCGTACGGGAAATCCCCAGGCAAAACTGCTTGTAAACTTTTGGTCCCGAAAGTTTAACATTCATTCGCGGATCCGGCAGGTCTCCTGGCTCGCGTCCTGTTGCCTACCTTCCCGTTCCGCAAAGTACCGGACAGTGGTTTGAAGTTGGCAAAAGGCATCCCGGTAAATGCACCGGGACAAAGCTTACAGTTGCGGGAACAGCTCCGGTTTTTCACCGAATTCCCTTTTAATACCCAAACCCCTGTAGGGCCGGGTAACCTGAATCCGGGGTAAAAATAGCCAAATTCAGACTACTTTTGCAGAGCGCTCATTAAAAAGTACTTTTGGAAGCCAACCTCCGGATCATGAAAAAATGGTACTACTTCCTCCTTCCACTACTCCTGCTGGCTGGGTGCCGGGAAGCAGTGAAACCCGGGGAGGCCCCCGAAGGTACAATCCAAAGTACCTGGACACCGACATATGCAAAAGGCTTTTCCATAACCTATGCTGAAGAGGGGATAGCCTATCTTACCATCAAAAATCCCTGGCCCGGGTCAGAACGGGATTTTCGCTACGCCCTGGTACCCAGGGAACAGCTGGCGGATTTCAGTGACCAAACAGACAGCCTTGACGGGGTCGTCGGGATTCCCGTCCAGCGCCTCATCCTGACCTCTACCACGCATGTACCCTCCCTGGAGACCCTTGGGCTGGAACAGCGTCTGGTGGGCTTTCCGGGTCTCGACTACATTTCCTCCCCAAAGACCCGCAGGCGGATTGAAGCCGGTTCCATTGTGGAGCTGGGAGCCAATGAACAACTTAATACGGAACGCGTTCTGTCTTTGGATCCGGATCTGGTGGTCGGGTTTGGGGTCTCCGGGGCACCGAGTTCCTACCAGGCACTGGAAGCCTCCGGAATACCAGTGGTCTACAACGGGGACTGGATGGAAGAAGACCCCCTTGGAAAGGCGGAGTGGATCCTGTTCTTCGGGTTTCTCCTTGGGGAAGAAGAAGCCGCCCAATCCGCTTTTGAAAAGGTGGAGAAGGCCTATCAGCAGGCAAAGGCCCTTGCAGCCCGGGCCAGCGAATCCCCCACGGTCATGAGCGGGGCCCTATACCGGGATGTCTGGTACCTCCCGGGGGGCGAAAGCTGGGCTGCACGGTTCATCAGGGATGCCAACGCCCGGTATCTCTGGAAAGACGTCCCCGGAAGCGGGAGCCTTTCCCTAAGCCTTGAAAGCGTCCTTGAGAGAGGTTCGGAAGCGGATTACTGGATTTCCCCTTCCCAATTCACCTCCTATACCGAAATGGAGAGGGCGAACGCTCACTACCGTCAGTTCGCATCATTCCGGGGCAAGGAGGTCTATACGTATGCCCTGAGCCGGGGGCCGAAAGCCGGATTGTGGTACTATGAACGCGGCCCCGGTAGGCCTGACCTGATCCTCAAGGACCTCATATACTGGTTTCATCCCGGCCTGCTTCCGGATTATACCCCTGAATTCTTTAAACCCCTGGAGCCATGAGGGTATCCCGGAAATACCGGTTTATCTTCCTCGCGGTTCTACTGGCGGGGGCCCTCCTAGCGAACCTGAGTCTCGGTTCTGTCCATATTCCACTGGCAGATACCCTGAAGGCACTTACCGGATCAGAAGCAGGAAGGGAAAGCTGGGGCTATATCATCTGGAACTACCGCCTTCCCAAGGCACTTACGGCAATGCTTGTAGGCGGGGGGCTGTCCCTGAGCGGATTGCTCATGCAAACGCTGTTCCGCAACCCCCTGGCGGGACCTTTCGTACTGGGGGTGAGTTCCGGGGCAAGCCTGGGAGCCGCCCTGCTTATCATGGGGGCCTCCCTCCTGGGCGGGATCGGTGGGGGATTTCTCGCCTCGGATGTATCCCTCGCCATAGCCAGTGGTATGGGTAGCCTCCTGGTGCTTTTGATCGTACTCCTCGTATCATCACATTTGAAGGATGCCATGGCCCTGCTGATCGTGGGACTCATGTTTGGCAGCATCACGGCTGCGCTGGTCACCGTTCTTTCCTATTT
The DNA here is from genome assembly GCA_965365265.1 of uncultured Flavobacteriaceae bacterium. Classification (GTDB taxonomy): domain Bacteria; phylum Bacteroidota; class Bacteroidia; order Flavobacteriales; family Flavobacteriaceae; genus Robiginitalea. The sequence continues at coordinate 477 of CBDUBB010000246.1, read as the reverse complement.
TTCAGCCGCCGAACAATTACAGCAATACATATTCTGGTCCTACGGGAGCGTCGGGAACCTGAGCTGGAACCAGGTCGGGCTTCTGGGTATCTTCTTCCTGGTGGGAACCGGGATCAGTATTGCGCTCCTCAAATCACTGAATGCCCTCCTTCTGGGTGAAAAATATGCTACTACCCTGGGCATCTCCCTGCCCCGAACCCGGAATTGGACCATTCTCGCTACCGGATTGCTCGCTGGCGGGATCACTGCTTTTGCGGGTCCCATCGCGTTTATTGGGCTGGCCGTTCCCCACCTGGCCCGTCAACTGCTTGGAAGCCAGGACCATCGCATCCTCCTGCCCGCAGTGCTCCTGTATGGGGGCCTGTTGATGCTGGTTTGCGATATGATTGCCCAAATCCCGTTTTCGGCCTATGTACTGCCCATCAATGCCATCACCTCCCTGGTGGGGGCCCCTGTGGTGATCTGGTTGCTGGTCCG
>CBDUBB010000245.1:0-4268 GCA_965365265.1 uncultured Flavobacteriaceae bacterium | reverse complement strand
TATATGCGTATAATGCCCGCCTGGATCCCCTCTCGAAAGGGAATGGTCTACCTAACCGGGGTTCTGGAAATCGCATTTGGGGGGGCGCTCTTCGTTCCCGCTGTAAGCAGGCCGGCCCTCTTCGGGATCATGATCTTACTGGTGTTGTTCCTGCCGGTTCACACCCATATGCTCCGGGATGAAAAGGCAGCCATGGGCCTGCCATCCTGGGTTTTGCTCCTGAGAATTCCGTTTCAGGGATTGCTGGTCTACTGGGCGTATACTTATTTATAGGTCAAAACAGCCGTTGTTGGTCCATCTGGCGTTTCATCCAGAAAAGGTGTAAAAGGCCATAAAACCCGAAGGCTAAAACCCCCAACCAGACCGTATCGGGGAAATGTGAAAATTCGATGGATGGGAAACGAAGGTTTTCAATCCAACGGCTAAGCGGGGCCAGGTATTCGGAACCCTCTCCCCTTTCGGCTGTTAGCAGTGACAGAAGACTCAGCGCTGTCAACCCGGTTCCGATCAGTACCCAGCCAAGGGTTGTAATAAGGGGTTTCCCGGTATCCGTAGTTGATGTTTCCGCCTCTATCACCCGCATCACATTTGAAACAAGGGTTTGAGGGGCCTGTTCCATGGCGGATTCCCGCAAAAGGGTCTTTAAGGGATCGTTTGGGTCCAGAATGTCGTTCTTATCGCTCATACGTTTTTAATAAAGTACCTGTACTGGTTTTATCCATCAGCATTTTAAGGCGTGTGCGTGCCCGGAACAAGCGGACTTTTACGGTATCCGGATTCAACTGCAGGACCTCCCCAAGCTCTTTAAGGCTCAGTTCCTGGAGATAAAACAAACTTATCAAAGAATTTTCCTCGGCAGATAACTGGTTCAGGGCTTTCAGCAAAACCTCTTTTCGTTCGCGCTCCAGCAGCCTGTCCCAGGTAGGATTTCCCCCCTCTGCCACTTCCCGGTCCTGTGCAAATGCTGCACGTCGATCCAGTTTTCGTTTCTGCCGGTCGCATTCATCCAGGATCCGATGATACGCGATCCGGTACAACCAGGTGGAAAACTTTGAATCTCCCCGAAAGCTTTCCAGGGACCCGTAAACCTTTACAAAGACATCCTGGGTCGTTTCTTCCGCAAGTTCCCGATCCCGTAACATTCGCACGGCCAGGGTGAAGACCATATGCTGGTAGCGGCCTAACAGGATGGCATAGGCTCGGGTATCCCCGGCCAACACCTGGCTTATGAGGTTGGTATCGGAAGCCTTTTGTCGGTTCATTCTATAGATAAGACGATAAAGGTAGTGGGTAGGTTACAAAAAAAATGCAGGCATCCCTGTAACCTTCCCTTAATGGATCCCGTCTGATGAAGTAACCGTTAAAATCTATAATTGATAACACATAAAAACTATGGGATCTGAAGTAATTGTAATTGTTGTTTTCTGGGCGGTAATTTTCGGAATCGCCTACTTGTATTTTTCCACCCGAAACAAGGAACGCCTTGCCCTGATTGAAAAGGGGGTGGATGCGGGTATTTTTTCCCAGGGCAGGCAGCACGCCCAGCCCTTCTGGAAAGTGCTCATTCTGAACCTGGCTTTATTGCTGATGGGCATAGGGGCCGGTGTGATGCTGGGGGGAGTCCTCTCAGACATAGGTGGTGTGGATGAGGACATTGCCATGCCCGGGTCTATCTTCCTGCTCGCAGGTACAGGACTTTTGATTGGGTTCTTTATTACCAAAAACATGGATAAGGAAGCCTAATCATCCTTTGGGGGAGGTCATACGCCGATTGACGGCGGCGGCCTGTGATTCCTGTTTGCAGGGATTAAGACTACTTTGAAATCGGGGAGGGGGGCATGCCCCCTTCCTTTTTTTTTGGGGTAGGTATCCCTAAAAAACCAGAATCTGGTCAGTAGTACCTGGTATGCTGAACCGGGGTTCAGAAAAAGTACTTAAAGGTGTTGTATATTAGAAGACAAGTATTTTAAAGAATACAACCCTCAACTATGTACGTAAAAAGGCAGTATGGATTCTGGATGACCTTTAACTGGTCTAAATGGCCCTTCATACTCGGGGTAATTTACGGTGCAGCTATCTGCCTTGCTGCACACTTCTCGGAAATGAACCTGTCACTCCCCTGGGGGCCTATCGGCGTAATTGGTATTGCAGTGGCTTTCTATTTGGGATTCAAAAACAACAGTTCCTACGACCGTACCTGGGAAGCACGGAAAATATGGGGGAGTATTGTAAACAACAGCCGGGCTTTTGGCGCTGCTGTCATGGCCTTTGTGCAGGGTTCAGGAGAAGAAGCCATTAAAACAGAACTGATCCACCGCCATATTGCATGGATGACAGCCTTGAGGCACCAATTGAGATTGAGCCGGCCGTGGGAACATATTCAAAACAGGGTGAAAGGCCTCTATGCACCAACGGTTTGTGAAGATTATACCAACAAACTGGAAGGGGAGTTGCGCCTTTACCTTTCAGAAAGTGAGGTCCACTTTTTGAGGGATAAATCGAACGTAGCGACCCAAATCCTGCAAATCCAATCCACGAGGCTACAGGATTTGCGGGATGCAGGGTACTATGAGGATTTTCGGCATATGGAATTCCATACCCTTATCACCTCCTTCTATGCCGATCAGGGAAAATCCGAACGGATTAAAAATTTCCCCTTTCCACGGCAATACGCCTCCGCAACTATCTGGCTAACCATGGTATTCTGTGCTTTTGTGCCGTTTGGATTACTGGATATCATGGAAACATCTGACTGGTGGACGCTTTGGATTTGCCCCTTTCTGAGCGGGTTGATTACCTGGGTATTTTTCCTGATGGAAAAAATAGGAGACTATTCCGAAAATCCTTTCGAGGGAACCTATAACGACGTCCCTATTACAGCCATATCAAGGGCCATTGAAATTGATCTGTTGGAAATGCTGGGCGAGAAGAACATCCCGGCACCGATATCAGATAAGAATGGTTTTCTCATGTAATCGAAATTTTCAATGAAGATCGTAAGCTCAAATACCGCTCAACCGGTAAACATCAAGTGGAAGGGTGAACAAAAGATCACCGGGATCTACAAAAAACCCCAGGAAGGAGGGATCTATCTTGCCCCTGACGGCGTCCGGGGGGATGCTATTGGCAATCCAGCTGTTCATGGGGGAACTATGAAAGCTGCCTACCTGTTTTCCCAGGAACAATACCCTTATTGGAAACAGCAGTACCCCCATTTAAGGTGGGACTATGGAATGTTCGGTGAAAATCTTACGGTGGCCGGATTGGATGAAACCTCCCTGTATATGGGCAGCACCTACAGCATTGGGGAGGCCAGGGTCCGGATTACCACCCCCAGGGAGCCCTGTTTTAAACTGGGGATTCGCTTTGGAGACCAGGGGATCATTCAAAAATTTGTAAGGCATGGCTATCCCGGGGCCTATGTATCGGTTTTAAAGCCGGGATGGATACATCCGGGGGACGCAATGGAACTGCTCGAAACACCGGGGACAACCCTGAGCATAGCCGACTTCTTCCATCTGTGGTATTCCCCATCAAAGGACCGGGAACTTTTGGAGAAGGCGCTCTCCCTACCGTGGCTCTCTGAGGGAAAACGCAGACAGCTCCTTGGATGGGTTCCATAGAAAAAGGGGGCGTAAGGCCCCCTTTCCCGAACTAAACCAACTAAACTAAGCCAAACTAACGGGCTACCTCCACAGAAGCAGTATAGGTGGCCTCCCCGTCGTTTACGACGACGCTGTAGGTACCCTCAAATGCTTCCTCAAAATTGAAGGCTTTTTCAATCACCGGAGATTCCTCAAAGTTCTTGAGGTAAAGCAGGCGACTTTTCTCATCGTACACCTTAACGGTTACAGATTCCCCCTGCAGGTTCAAAAGGTTTACATATACCTTCTTACCCCGGGCCTGTACGGCTGGTGTACTGGTGGTCCGTTCTTCCACAACCGGCTACTTTCCAGAATCCGTTGTTACCGCCCCTGCCTCAGCAGTTCCTGCCAGGATCAAAAGGGCTGCGCTCAGATGTTTCCAATTTGTCTTCATAACATTTCGTTTTTTGGATTAACACTCCAAAAGTACCTTAGGGAATCCGGCACCACTACCTCCGTATTATCCAGTTTGTGTGTTATTTTATCATCACCAGGTGTTAAAATTTCACCAAATGGTAAAATAGCACACATTTTGGTTAATTTCGCACCATCCGGGCCTGAACGGCTTGCGTAATTAACCAAAATGTGTGCTATTTTACCATTTGGTGAAATAGCACACATTTT
>CBDUBB010000244.1:0-4283 GCA_965365265.1 uncultured Flavobacteriaceae bacterium | reverse complement strand
GATGGCAGCATTACCATAGAAGTGATCAGCGGCGGGCAGGGATTGATGCAGTTTGCCATTGAACCGAATTTCAATGAATTTTTCAGTGACCCTGCCACCCCAGGCGTCTACACCTTTACCGACCTGGAGGGAGCCCCGGCCCCCGGAAGGGAATACGATATCCTCATCCAGGATGAGCAGGGATGCTCGGAACTTACCACCGTTCGTGTGGTGGAACCCGAACCACTTTCGGTGGGGTATACGACCACTCCTGAAACCTGTATTGGTTTTGCCGATGGTACGGCCCAGCTCACCATCAGCGGGGGGACGCCCTTCACCGATCCGACCACTGGTGCCAGGTATTACGAAACCAGCCTCAATTCAGCAGATGATGCTGATTACATCCGGAACGATGCCCTGTTCTATGACAACCTGATGGGAGGGGAGTCCTATGTGGTATTCGTCAGGGATGCCAATGGCTGTACCACCAATGTGGTGATCCCTGTGGATATTGGGGTGGAATTGGGGGCTGATCCCGTAATCCAGTATGGCTGTGACGGGATTTTTCCGTACAGCACCGTTACGATCGAAATGCTGGATAACAGTGTCCTGGATGCCGTCCTGTTCGCCCTGGACCCGGTAGATCCCACTGATGCCATTACTGCCAATGCGGACCTGACCCGGACCTGGGGAGACCTTCCTGCCGGGGACCATATTGTCTATATCTACCATGAGAACGGATGTACCAGTTTTGTCGAATTCACCATGGAGGCTTATGAACCCCTTACCCTGGATGCAGTCAAAACGGGCCCGAACGAAATCACGGCTACGGCCACCGGAGGCTTCGGGGGGTATGAATTCTTCTTCCAGGGCGATTCCTATGGCAGCCAGAACATCTTCAACATAAATTTTGATGCCAATGTGACCATACGGGTGGTGGATCTCAACGGGTGTGAAGCCAGTATAACCTTCCCCTTTGATTTTGACGGCATGGTCGAAGTCCCAAATTTCTTTACCCCGGACGGGGACGGGATGAATGATACCTGGGCACCGCTAAACCGCGACTTCTTCCCGAATATAGAGGTAATCATCTACGACCGCTACGGCAGGGTGGTGGCCCGCCTGGACCAGGTGACAAACTGGGACGGTACCTATGAAGGAAAAGAGCTTCCCACCGGGGATTACTGGTACGTGGTTCACGCCAATGACAATGAAAAACAGCAGTATGTGGGTCACTTTACCCTATACCGCTAGGTTCGCGTAAAAACAGTTGATACAAAAAGGCCGGAAGTCTTCAGACTTCCGGCCTTTAAGAATAAAAGCGCAAAAAGAGAACTTGTTTAGCGGATGATCTTCCCCTCTTCCAGCAGGACATCATAGCTGTAGCCCGCCCCGAAATCCCGGTTGAGGCTAACAATGGCACGTACAGTGACTTCACTGCCCGGGTCCACCCCGTCTGAGGAGGTCATTACCAGGTCCTGGCTGTCGGCGGTGCCATCCTTCAGGTGGAGCCAGTTCCGGCCCAGGATCCCTTCATTTATTTTAGTGCAGGTTCCCGTGAGTTCCACCACCTTGCCTTCATAGGCTCCCGGGTCTTTCAGGAGTTCGGCAATCGTCAGGGTAGTGGCCTTGCCTGCCAGCGGGCTGGAATGAAATTTCTTGTTGGGACTGGATTTCATTGCCTCGGCAGGAGGGGCCTCAAGATCCTTTTTGGGATGGAGGGAAGCGCCGTGAGATTCCTGGACCAATTGTGTGATCAGGTATATGGTATCGAAAGGGCGCCCCAATTCCTTGCTTTCGAAATCGCTTTGGATCAGCGCCTCGTTATAGTAATAGGTCTCCCCGGCCTTGATGTCTGATTTCCCGGTGGCCGCCCAGTATTCGGTATCCCCTTCGACTACCTTCAGATAGAGGTACTTGTCGCCTGGAATCGTTTCTTTTACGGTAATCTTGTGAATGTCCATGACCACATTTTCTTGGGCATCTGCCACAGAGGTACTGGGTTCCATTGGAAAAGGTCCTTCTTCTCTGGGTCCCTGTTTACAGGAAACGGCGACCATCAGCAAACTCATACAGAGGAGGGCCAATGGAAGTTTTTGGTGTACTACACGCATATGCAAATTTATTATAGGGGTTATACCGTTTAAAGCGGTGTGTATTCGGATATAATTTTGGATAATTGGTCGTCATTGTGGAGAGCTTCCCGCTGTTTGAGCACCTTCCTCATGATCCGGTTGGCCAATTCGGTTGGTTCAACTTCAGAATCCTCTTCACGGATTCCATTGAGGTTCAGCTGTTTCAGGACTTTCTCCTTTCGGGAGGCCATCAGGGACCGGAAGGGTTGCATGCGATACCATTCGAGGTAACCCCCCCATTCTTCCTCTACAATTTCCCGTACGCTTTCCGTTGCGGCAGTGCGGTTATCCCTGTTTTGCTGAAGGAAGGCTCCGATAGCATCGAGGTCTTCCAATACAACATTGGGTTGGTTCCTTAGGCCGGTGGCCATATTCCCGGGCACGGCCAGGTCCACGAGCAGGATTTTCCCATCGGTGCGGATGCCTTCCGAGATCAGGGCAGGCGAATGACTTACGGCGCTTATGATTACATCAAAATCGCTGAGGTCATTGTCTAGAAGGTCATTCCAGCCCCAGAAATGCACTTTGAACATATCGGCCAGCTTTTTCGCCCTGGCTTCGGTCCGATTCGTGATGTAAATGTTTTTATACCCAAACTTGGTGTTGTATTTAAAGAGTTGTCGTACAATGTCACCCGCTCCGACAAAAAGGATTTTCTTTTTGGATGCCTCTGTTCCGAAGGTATCCCCAATCAGTTTCAGGGCCTTATAGGCGGTGGAGGTGGTGCCATCCCGGAACCCGGTCTCATTGCTGATGCGTTTATGACTGCGGAACAGGGTCTGAATGCACCGCTCGAGGAGCGAACCCTGCAGGTTTTGCTCCAGGGATTGGTGATAGGCTTTTTTGATCTGATGGATGATTTCGGCATCACCGAGCACGGAGGATTTCAATCCGGCTGCCACACTCAGGAGATGGCGCACGGTATCATCCGTCTGGTCGCTGATCCTGAAATCGACCTGATCCTCAGACCTGATTTCTCCAAGTTTCCAGTTCAGGAAGAAATCCCGTACCTCAACAGCCCTGGTCGCCTCTGTTTCGAAATAGAGTTCGGTCCGGTTGCAGGTGACCAGAATGAGCAACGCATTCAGGTCGGGAAATGTCTTCCTGAGGGCATCTGTCAACCGCTGTTTGTCAGCTTCATCCAAATGGAAGCGTTCCCTGCGGGAAACGGGTGCCGTGTGGTGCGAGATGCTTAGGTATCGAAAGTACATAGTCTTCTTGTACAACATTCTTTGGAACGCTGTTATTTGTTTAAAAATTGGTTTCCAGACTCGTGCCGTGGGAGGCTGAAGGAACTACTCCTTCAGGGTCCTCATATAATTCACGATCAGCCAGCGGTCTTCGTCATCCGGCATTTTCTTGGTGTATTCCGGCATGTCTCCGCGGCCAAAGGAGGTCTTGTAAAACAGTGCGCCGTCTGTCTGGGCATGGAATTCCTCGGAGGAAAAATCCCCAAGGTCTCCTTTCAGGCCCGCGGCCTTGTTTCCATCCCCATACCCTTCAGCTCCGTGGCAGGACTGGCAGTGTTTTTTATACAGTGCTTTCCCGATATTCAGGTCCACGGATGGGTCCGTCGGGTTTTTCATGTTGACGTACTTTTCAGGCACTTCCCATTCATCCTGGACGGGGGTGTTGAAAGCGTACAGTGCAAAGGCCACCAGGGCCACTGGAATTAAAATTTTGATTGTTTTCATTCTCTAACTTTTTGCGATTTTAAACAGATTAACAATTAAATAAGCGATAAGCCCCCAGGAGCCTAACACCAGGATCCCGGTAAATACCAGGATAAATAAAGGTGCCCTGCTTCCCCGGGCCCATAAAGCTCTTTGATCCCATTTAGATTCAACTACAATAGGCGTGCCAACCGGTGCCTGCAGCTGAGTTTTTACGGTCCCGTAGGCATCGTTGTCCTCGATGACCACCTCAATGTCCAACATTCCGTCCATCCCGGGGATGTCCGGAGGAATTTCAACGAGAATACTGCCATCCGCATCCGTCATCAGCAGGTCCTCGCTGATTCGCAGGGGTTTGAACATGCGTTTGACCTGAACCTTTATCAGGGCATCTGCCACGAGGCTGTCAAGGGCCACGTCTGAAAGGGTGGCAGCGATATAATTCACGCTGTCTTTTTGTTGCAGACTGGGCGAGATAACCCCATTCCTGAACTCT
>CBDUBB010000243.1:0-4285 GCA_965365265.1 uncultured Flavobacteriaceae bacterium | reverse complement strand
ATTGGAAGAAAAAATCAAATAATCCATATCCGCGGTTCAACCGAAATTTCAGCCCATGAACGTCCGCATCGATACCAGCTGGAAAGCACTCCTGGAAGCTGAATTCGGCAAACCCTATTTTGAAAAACTCGCTTCTTTCGTACGGGAGGAATACAAAAATCACCAATGCTATCCAAAGGGGAGTGAAATATTCGCAGCATTTTCCGAATGTCCTCTGGAACAGACCAAGGTAGTGATCCTTGGGCAGGACCCTTATCATGGCCCCGGCCAGGCCAACGGGCTTTGTTTTTCGGTCCATGATGGCATAATGCACCCACCATCCCTGATCAATATCTTCAGGGAGATCGAACAGGACCTTGGAGCTCCTTACCCGAAAAGCGGCGACCTCAGTCGCTGGGCGAGGCAGGGGGTATTACTGTTGAATGCTGTGCTGACGGTCCGCGCGCATATGGCGGGAAGCCACCAAAACCAGGGATGGGAAGAATTTACCAATGTAGTCATAAGGAAACTTTCAGATGAAAAGGAAGGGTTGATCTTCCTGCTTTGGGGTGGATTTGCCAAAAAGAAAGCCCCTCTGATTGACTCGGGAAAACACCACATCCTGACCTCCGGACACCCATCACCCCTGAGCGCCAACCGGGGCTATTGGTTTGGTAATAAACATTTCAGCCGGACCAATGAAATCCTCAGAAAGCAAGGGGAAAGCCCGATTGAGTGGTAGGTGGCTTATGGCTTCCAGAGAAGATCTTCTGCCTTAATCGAGTTGGATAATAACTTGAGTTTGTCAAGTGTATCTATTACATTTTCAATAATTTCCTTTGACATTTGTTTCTGGCCCCATGCCGTTAGTGACAACCATTGCTGAACTTCTCCTAATTCCAAACCATATCGATTTGCCAGCGTTCGGTCTATACTGGGAATCTGCCTAAATTCCACCGTATAGGTATTGATGATTTCCAAAATATCACTTAAGACTCCCGGATGCCTGGCGGCAAATTCTGTGGTGCTGGCGATCACAAAGCAGGGCCAAGGAGTGGGGCATACCCCAACCCTCTTGAAAACCCCCTGATCCACCAAAGGCTGGGTCGTGAATTTTTCCCACATAAAATAGTCCGCTTTACCCGCAGACAATGCATCCACGGCTCCCTGCAGGGTATGGACCACTTCAAAGCTAAGTTCAGACAAAGGCCATTCCTGTTGCCTGGCGTGGACAAAGGCCATCAGATGGCTCCCGCTGCCAAACCGGCTGATGGCTGCCGTTCTGCCTTTAAGGTCTGCCTCCCGTTTATAAGGGCTCGAAGCTGCAACGTGAATTCCCCAGAGGAGGGGGGAGGCTATAAACTCCTGCGCAATTACGGCATGGGTTCCTGAAGCCACGGCTTTGATAAGGCCCTCAGTGAGGATCACAGCCAGGTCCGTTTCCTCTGAGGCCAGCGTCTCCGCCATTTTCCCGGTACCTTCCGGCACATCGGTCCAGGTGAGTTCTATTCCTCGATCAGAAAAGGCCCCTTCTTCTATGGCCAAATGCCAGGGGAGGTTAAAATGCTCCGGGACTCCTGCAATCCGTACGGGTGCGTCCATGAGGGATGCCGTTTTTTAGGTTGTCAATTTTTCAAGGGTGTAGCGAATCAGCCGGTCGATGTCCCCGGAAGGATTTTTGCTGAAGGTACCATTCGGCCGGTTGGCCAGTATGCAGTTTACCGCCGTGGCAGCATGCCCTAAAAGAGCTGCCAGCCCGAAGATTCCCGCTGTTTCCATTTCCATGTTCGTAATCCGTAACCCTTTGTAACGGAACGCAGCGAGTTTTTGATTTATTTCCGGGTCATCCAGCCCTAATCTCAGAGACCTTCCCTGTGGGCCATAAAATCCGGAGTTTGTTGCAGTGAACCCTTTTATCACTGCTTCTGAATTCAACTTCTCACATAATGCGGGCGTAGCCCTTACCACATACGGAACCGGCTTCAGAACCGACCAGCCGCTGTATTCCAGGAACGCAAACTGCACATCGGCCAGCTGGACCTTCCCGCTGTCGTAGAATTGAAGGAGTCCGTCAAACCCAATAGCCAACTCGCTAAGGACGATTGAGCCCACCGGAATGTCGGGTTGTATGGCCCCGGAAGTACCCAGTCTGACCAGATTGAGACGGGTGAGGTCTTTTTTCACCTCCTTCTTCCGGAAATCAATATTGACCAGGGCATCGAGTTCGTTCAGGACAATATCCACATTGTCCGTTCCAATCCCGGTGGACATCACGCTAAGCCGTTTCCCCCTGTACCAACCGGTATGTGTAACAAACTCCCTTTTGGATTTACGGATTTCCACGGAGTCGAAATAGGTGGATATTTTGGCAACCCGCCCGGGATCTCCAACGAGAATGACCGTTTCGGCAATATCTTCGGGATGCAGGTTAAGGTGGTAGATAGACTGGTCCTCGTTAAGGATCAGTTCGGAGGCCTCGAAGGACATGTCAGAGTTTTAGAATCCTTCCCGCTTCTGTGTTGAACAGGTAATTGTATTTCAGGGCACCGCCCAGGTAGGCTTCGTTGTCCCTGATTTCTGCGTAAAAATTGTCGCGGTTTTCCAGGATTTCCCTGCCCTTCTTGCTGAGCTTTACAGGGTTGAAAGAGTGGAAGAGGGGGCGCAGGTTTTTAAGGATCCGATCATACTGGGAGTCTCCGAAACCATACCAACCCTGATCCGACAAGAGGGATCTCAGCAATTGCTTTTTGGATTTTGGTTTTTCTTCAGCAGCCACCTGTAGCACCCTGTTTTCGATCTCGTTCAGCCCGTTTTTAATGGTCGGGAACCGCCTGAGGTGCGTTTTAAGGGCTTCTCCCAGGTAGTTGAAATGGTATTGCTCAAAATCGGTCAGATGTTCAAGGCGAATGGGATTGTCACTGCAGTAGAGTTGCCAGACATAATCCGCGAACTCGATATCATCCTGACTGAGCTCTACCCTTGTTTTGTAGAGTTCTTTAATCTGTTCATCGCTCAAGTCGCCAAGCCCGTAAAGCCGGTTTGTGTCATCCTCATTACCGCTGCACACCAGAGAGATCTGCACATGACGCCGGTGGGTTTTCAACCAGCTGATTACCGCCAGCATGTTTATCTGACAGAACAGGTCGTATTCAAACCACAGGATGATTTCTTCTTCCTGCTTGTGGTTGCAGAGGGAACGGTACTCCTTAAGGGTCTTTTCTACAAACCAGGATTTGCTGACATTGTAGTTTTTGTGAAGAAAGTCGAACCTTGTTTTCCAGAAAGCCTCACTGCCGACGTTTGTTACTGTTTTCCCCTCGCAGAGCATTTCCCGCCAGGTAATAATCTCACCCTTGAACTTTAATTCACGAAGTCGCTGGGTAAAAATATCCCCGTTGGTAATATGCAGCTGGGAACTCATGATGGTATAGTCGTTTGGCTTCTGACTTATAAATGTAGCATTTAATCGAAAAAAATGAAAAAAATTAACAGAATCACGCAACCATTTGCAAAGATCAACCTCCCACGCGTTTCACGCGGAACCCCATTTCCTTTAGAATGTCCATGATTTTATCCCGGTAATCCCCCTGTATGATTATCAGCTCGTCCTTCCAGGAACCTCCGACCCCCAGCCTTTGCTTCAGGTCCCGGCAAAGCTTTTTGAAGTCACTATCAGCCCCGGTATATCCCTCCAACACCGTGACCGGCTTACCCCTTCGCTTCTCAAACCGGCACAGGATAGGGGCCTCCTGCTTCCATAGGGTATCTTCAGGCGCAGTCTCTTCATTTCCCTGATCGGGATCCGGATGGTCCGGAAACAAATTTTTTAACTGGTCTTTCAAGTCCATGGGTGAATGATCAGAAAATAGGTTAGGATTTTACGAGTCCCAGCTCAATTAATCGTTCATGCAGGTATTCCCCGGCGGTAATATCCTCATACGCTTTGGGGTGTTCCTCATCTATGCAGTGTTCGAGACAATTCAGCGGCATGTTGCTGACCGGGTGCATAAAAAAGGGAATGGAATACCGGGAACTGCCCCAGGCTTCGCGCGGAGGGTTAACCACCCTGTGTATGGTTGATTTAAGCCGGTTGTTCGAAAGGCGTGATAACATATCCCCCACATTGATCATCAACTCATCGGTCCTGGCGATGGCATCGATCCATTCCCCCTGGTGATTCCGGACCTGCAGCCCTCTTCCATGAGCCCCCATCAAAAGGGTAATCAGATTGATGTCCCCATGGGCGGCAGCCCGAACCGAGATCGGAAGAGCGTCGTGTAGGGAAAGAGTGTAGATCTCGGTGGTC
>CBDUBB010000242.1:0-4293 GCA_965365265.1 uncultured Flavobacteriaceae bacterium | reverse complement strand
CTTGTACCCGCCCTATGATAAACTTGGGTGCCCGACGCATGGCGTTGATCACATTGGCAAAACCCATAAAAAACTTCGTCCCATGCTCGGCATTATCAATTCCTAGCAGTTCATCAAAGCTTGCCCCGGCACAAAAGGCCCGGTCTCCCTCTGATTGCAGCAGGATGACGGAAACCTCCTGGTTATTGCCAAGTGCGTGGATCTCGTCACAAAGACGCCCTAGAAGTTCTGAATTGAGGGAGTTACTGGCAGGATGCCCAAACTCCACAACAGCCAGTGGACCCGAAATTCGGGTATACAGGCTTCCTTGTTTTCGGGGTGTTCCCATGGTTTTTTACCAAAGTTATGTCTTTTGCAAAAGGGGGCGAAATTTTCGCCGGAACTTCCATAACAGCGCCCCTCCGCGGATCATCATCCAACAGGTAAAGGCGATCCAAATTCCGTAGAGACCCCATTCCATGAATTTTCCCAGATAGAGTACGGGGAGAAACACCAGGAAGGTTGCCGCAAGCAGGACATTCCTTAGAAAACGCATTTCCCCGAGGCCTTTGAAGATTCCATCGAAGATAAAGGCCGCCGTGTTGATCGGAAGGCCCAGGATAACGATGAAAAAGATGCTGTTGAAAGCAGCTAATACGGAAGGATCCCTGGAAAAGACCCTTCCGAGGGGCTCGTAAAAAACAGTTCCCAGAGCCATCAGAAGGAGGGATACCCAAAAACCATAGCGAACGGTCCTGTGCGCCAGCATCCAGAGACTGTCGTAGTCCCTGGCTCCGAGGAAACGCCCCCCGAGGATTTTTCCCGCCGCGGAATACCCGTCTATGAAGAAGGCGGCAAATAACCACAGGTTGACCGCAATGGTATGGGCTCCGATATACTGATCGCCGAGGGCGGTGGCTTCCCGGACAGCGAACAACAGGGCCGCATTCAGGGAAAGGGTCCGTATAAACAAATTGAGCGCCATGCCCACAAGTCGTTTGAGTTCCGGATGCAGGGGCCATTTGGGCCGAAGCTTTACCTGGGTTTGCGTCATCAACAGCCAAAGGGCCAGTACCGCCATTACGGCCTGGGAAATGAGGCTGGCCCAGGCCGCACCTTCAAGGTGCATAGCCGGGATAACCCCATCTATTCCGTAAACCAAAATGAGGTCGAGGACAATATTGAGACTGGCACCCGTAATGGCGATCAGCATAGGCCAAACCGTGTTCTGAAGTCCCTGGAAGATCCCGATGATGGCAAATACGAAAAGGGTCAGCGGGAATCCCCAAACCCGGATACCGTAATAGGAAATACAGTAGTCGAGGATCCTGCCGGAGGCGTTCAGGAGTTGAAAGATCTCCTGGCTGAACGGGAGGGAGACAAGCAGGATCAGTATGCTGATCCCGACATTGAGGGTAATGGCCTGTGCCGGCAGGGGGGTGATGTCTTTTAACCTGCCTGCCCCATAGTACTGGGCTATTATAGCGGAAATCGCCGAACGGGTCTGTCCGAGGATCCAGATAAGCATGCTCAGGAAAGACCCCACGATTCCAACCGCGGCCAGGGATTCCAATCCATATTCCGGGATGTTCCCCACTATGGCCGTATCTGTTATGCTCAAGACAGGTTCTGCGATTCCCGCGACAATGGCTGGAATGGCCAGTCGGTTGATATTTTTACGGCTCAGGGCTGGATCCACCGGGCGAAGATAAGGGGAGCTCGTAACAATAAAAAGGATCCGTACTTTGTTGGGGGAAATAAACAGATCCCAGGCGTTTATATCCGCGTTGCTCGTAGAATTTCTGGTTGTGCTTGTTTTGGCTGAAGGTGTCCAGCCGGATTGAAACAGCCCCTTCGGTCCGTGCCCTGTCCTCTGCGTGATCCATAAGTTGGCGGGCATGCCCACGACCCTGGAATTTTGGGTGTATCGCCAGGCGATGCACATACCGGTTATCGCCCGAAGGCGTAATCCATTCCACCTCCCCGTATTCTTTGTCCATGACCTTTGACAGGGTAATGCAGCCCATTAAGCGCCCTTTATGCTCCATTACCCACAACTCGCCCCGTTCCAAATCCACTGTAAAAGCTTCCCGGGACGGATAATGCTCGTTCCACTGGTATATACCCTTTCTGCAGAGATCTGCCGCACAGGCCTTTGTAAGGCACAGTATATCGGGTATATCAGTTAACTTTGCAGGGCGAATCACCGTTCATGCATTTTATTGTAAATTTAGAATATTAACCCAAAAGCACCTCTGATGAAAAACATTCTGGTTCCCGTAGGAAACTCTCCGGATTCGTATGAAACCCTGCAATACGCGGTGCAGTTTGCGGCCGAGTTCGGGGCGATGGTCTATGTGATGGAAGTGCTGAATTTAAGCTCCCGTGCCGGGGATCTCGCTAATCTGAAGGAAAAGGCCGTGGAAAGCAGCCGGGAACGCGTACGTGAGATGATTGAAAAAATCGATCCGGGGAAAGTAGAAATTAAGGTGGCCACCTATTCCGGAGACCTCATCGACGGCCTGAAAGACCTTGACCGGGAATTGGGCATCGACCTGATCATTATAGCTCCACGGAGTGTGGAGGTGGACGATGAGCTCTATCTGGGGAATACCTCCGGGAGGATCATAAAACGGACGGATATCCCAACGCTTGTTGTGCCAAAAGGCAACAAATTTACCCCGTACAAAAAAATCCTTACGGCGTTTAGATCAGGAGTGCTCAAGCGCAATCGCATCCTTAATCCACTTGTTGAAATCCAGAGTAGGTATTCATCGGAAATCAGTTTATTACTGGTGAAAACCCCGGGCTATACAGATGATGATCTGAAGATCAACACGGCCCTGATGGATATCAGCAGTCAGGTTACGATGACGGAACAGGCGAATACGTATCTCGGGGTCCTGGAGCAACTGGAACGCCACCAGCCCGATTTGCTGTGTGTATTCCGCAGAAAGCGCGGATTCTTTTCTACACTTTGGGAGAAGAACCGGATCCCTAAATCCGAATTTGCAGTGAGGATTCCCGTTCTTGTGCTCAGCGTAAAGAAATACTAGAAGTTCTGATAATTTTGCTGAGGGAGATGAAATTTGCAAGGGTTTTGCGGTGAGGAGTTGTAATTTGTAGTTGGGGGGCGGGCCCCTCCGGAAAACACCACAGACACCAGTGTATAGTTGCTCTTTTCTCCTGTTACAAGCAGGACCAAACCTCAATTCATTGCCATAGCCACCATCAGCAGCAGCGCCCGGGTTGCCCCAGGTGTTCTCCTGTCAAAAACGATGACCGTACCAAGACGGTTCATTCGCGCCAGCGTTCTCCCGTCTTCTAAGAAATCGTAGTAGCCAGCTTCCCAATGTATTTTTGCCGGGCTATTCAGTCCGGAGTCCACAGGCCCTCTGATTTGTATGACTCGGGTTCCATTACTGAGAATGGCATCGGACTCTTCCCATATGGTCCCTTTACTCTGGTTTCGCTTCAGGTGTAATTTCCACGTATCCCCGGGCTCCCCGGCTTGCTGGATATCTGCGGTAATAATTTGGATATCAACCATGTCCTCCATATAGGTTTCCTCTTCTATATCCAGCTTGAGAAGGCTAAATAAACCGCTGTTGCTTTCTGACCATACGCCATCAGATTTATAGCTTTTGCCTTTTACCCTGAAAAGGTTCGAAGCAGAATCCTGGAATTCCACCCTGAAAGGTTCCCTGGTCATCAGTTCCTCATGTCCGTTGACCAGTACCTTATTAGAAGTTGAACTGATTCCCCTGATGTATTTTCCAGATCCGAATTTCCCGGCGCTGAACCTGGATTTCCCGAACCATTCAGCCCTGGACCATTCTATTTGTACCGAATCTGATAAGAGAGGTTCTTCAGGAGGTTTTGTGGGAGTCCCTTGAGCGAATAGGGACAGCATGCCGATAAACGACAGAAACAGAAGGATGGCCCATTTGGCAAAGACAGCCATTAGACAGGGGAAATCTTCTTTCCCGTAAGATTAGGCCTATTAAAGATAGGAAATTATCGATTCTATATTGTGAAAATTTGGAGGATGGTAAAGAGCTGAGTGACCGGAGAATTTTCAGTTGGGAGATTGGAACAAAAAAACCGCTTGAGTAGAATCAGCGGATTGAATAGGGAGCGGAGTAGCTTCGCTGCTCCAGGGCCGAACGACCAAAATAGCTCCGGTGGAGCTATTTTAGTGAGGAGCCAGCTGGTGCGTTGGCGTTCCAGTACTGCAAATGCAATTTTGTTTTGCCACGAAGGTTGCTGAACGCAACCAAAGTCTTAAAAAACAAAAAACCGCTCGAACGATGT
>CBDUBB010000241.1:0-4347 GCA_965365265.1 uncultured Flavobacteriaceae bacterium | reverse complement strand
CTCTCCGGCGGTCTTGACCCCGAGCAGGTGCCCCGCATCCCGTACCTCCAGCGATTCCGATGGTTAACATGAGGGAGAGAATTTAATTCAAAAATAGGAATTTAGATTCACCCGGCCGTCCTGTGAAGCAGACAAACCTTTCTAAAAAAGCAGGGATCAGCATTGGAGAATAGGGCCGCCCCGTCCATTTATTAAAAGGCATGCCCACCGGGGGGATTGCCCGGCCCTGGACCCCTGTGGATAAAAAACAGCCCTACTTTCCTTAACATTCCGTATGAACCCTTATTTTTATGCGAATACCTAAATAAAGCAATATGTCTGTCCTCTACAAGGTCCTGGTCAACGGGGAATGGTCGTTTGAAATGGATGCCGATGCGCTGAACCCTTACGATATGGTCCGGACGGATGTCACCTCCATCCACGTGCTGAACGATCAGCAGTCTTACAAAACGCATATCCTTCAGGCCGATTTCCATCGAAAATCCTATCGGATTTCGGTAAATGGAAAACCGTATGACATCAAAATCTCCGATCCGTTGGACCGGCTGATCTCGGATATGGGATTTGAAATGGGTTCTGCCAGGAATATCTCTCAGATCGAGGCGCCCATGCCGGGCCTTATCCTGGACATTCAGGTTTCGGAAGGGGATTCGGTGAAGGAAGGTGATGCGCTGCTGGTCCTGGAGGCGATGAAGATGGAAAACGTCATCCTATCCCCCAGGGAGGGGGTTGTCAAAAAGATAGCCGTCACCAAGGGCATGGCCGTGGACAAGAAACACCTCCTGGTGGAATTTGAATAAACAATACCTGAAAATGGATAAAATACTGGTAGCCAATCGGGGCGAAATCGCCATCCGGGTGATGCGGACAGCGAGAAAAATGGGGATTAAGACGGTGGCCGTGTATTCGGAGGCAGACCGGGATGCCCCGCATGTCCGCTTTGCCGATGAGGCGGTCTGCATTGGGGAAGCCCCCTCCTCAAAGTCTTATTTGAGGGGAGCGCATATCGTGGAAATTGCCAGGACTATGGGAGTGGATGCCATCCATCCCGGATACGGTTTTCTCAGTGAAAATTCCGGTTTTGCCCGGACCGTTACTGAGCATGGTCTGGTGTTCATAGGCCCGGGCCCGGATGCGATCAAAACCATGGGGGATAAACTGGCGGCCAAGGAAGCGGTAAAAGCCTATGATATCCCCATGGTACCCGGTACGGACCACGCTATCTCGGATATGGATGAGGCCCTTGAGGTCGCCCGGAACATAGGATTTCCCATCCTGATCAAGGCTGCTGCCGGGGGAGGGGGAAAGGGCATGCGTATCGTCGAGGCCGAAAAAGAGTTGAAATCCCAGATCCAGCGGGCCATGAGCGAAGCGGAATCAGCCTTCGGAGATGGTTCCGTATTCATCGAAAAGTATATCAGTTCCCCCAGGCATATCGAAATACAGGTAATGGCGGATACCCATGGGAATATCCTCCATTTCTTTGAACGTGAGTGCAGTATTCAGAGGCGGCACCAGAAAGTAGTCGAGGAAGCTCCCTCTTCTGTATTGACCCCTGAGCTCCGGGATCAGATGGGCAGGGCCGCGGTGGATGTTGCCAGGGCATGCGGATATGTGGGGGCCGGTACGGTGGAATTTCTTCTGGATGCCGATCATAATTTCTACTTCCTGGAAATGAATACCCGCCTGCAGGTGGAGCATCCGGTTACGGAACTCATAACAGGGGTCGACCTCGTCGAGTTGCAGATCCAGGTGGCCAGGGGGGAGAAGCTTCCAATGGCGCAGGAAGACTTACAGATCCGCGGGCATGCACTGGAATTGCGGGTCTATGCGGAGGACCCCCAAAATGATTTCCTCCCGTCCGTGGGAAAACTAGAGCGGTACCGGCTGCCGGAAGGCCCTGGCATCCGGGTTGACAATGGTTTTGAGGAGGGGATGCAGGTGCCTATCTATTACGATCCAATGCTCGCCAAACTCATTACCTATGGCGCCAACCGGATCGAAGCCATTCAGCGGATGCTGGAAGCTATTTCCATGTATCAGGTGGAAGGGGTAGCGACCACCCTGCCTTTTGGAGATTTTGTGTGCAGGCATCCCGCCTTTCGCAGCGGGGATTTCAACACCCACTTTGTAAGGGAACACTATTCAGCTGAGTTGCTGCGGGCCCGGGAGGAAACCGGGGCCAGGATCGCCGCGGCTGTGGCGCTGAAACAGTACCTGGAAGATCAGAAACAATTGCGAATCCCTACTCAATAGCTATGGACAAGAAAATCGAAGAACTTCAGAAACGTCTAAAACTTGCCGCAGAAGGAGGTGGCCCGAAGCGTATTGAGCGACAGCACGCCCAGAAGAAATTGACTGCCCGCGAGCGTATTGCGTATTTGCTGGATGAGGGTTCGTTTGAGGAATTGGGAGCCCTTGTTACCCATCGGACCACAGATTTTGGGATGGCCTCCCAGCAGTACTACGGGGACGGTGTAGTGACGGGATATGGTACCATACAGGGCAGGCTGGTGTATGTCTATGCACAGGATTTCACTGTTTTCGGAGGCTCCCTTTCAGAAACCCATGCCGAAAAAATCTGCAAGGTAATGGACCTGGCCGTGCAGGTCGGGGCTCCTGTCATTGGGCTGAACGACTCGGGTGGGGCTCGGATACAGGAAGGAGTGCGTTCCCTGGGAGGGTACGCGGATATCTTCTACCGGAACGTACGCGCCTCCGGGGTCATTCCACAACTATCGGCCATCATGGGGCCCTGTGCCGGAGGAGCGGTGTATTCCCCGGCGATGACAGATTTCATTTTGATGGTGGAAGAAACCAGCTATATGTTCGTAACGGGTCCCAATGTGGTAAAAACAGTAACGAACGAAAATGTGACCTCTGAAGAACTGGGCGGGGCCGGGACCCACGCCGTAAAATCGGGAGTGGCACACAGGACAGCCCCCAATGATGTCGCCTGCTTGGAAGACCTGAAGAGCTTGTTGTCTTACCTTCCTCAGAGCAACCGGGAAAAAGCGCCGGATCTTCCCTTTGAATTGTCTGATGAAATGCGGGAGGAACTGATGGGGATCGTACCGGATAATCCCAACAAACCCTATGACATGCACGAGGTGATCCAGGGGATCATCGACAGGGATTCTTTTTATGAAATCCATAAAGACTATGCGGAAAACATCATCACCGGTTTTGCACGCCTGGGGGGAAAGAGCATTGGGATTATTGCCAATCAACCCCTGTTCCTGGCCGGGGTTCTCGACAGTAACAGCTCCCGAAAAGCGGCCAGGTTTACCCGCTTTTGCGACAGTTTCAACATCCCGCTTTTGATTTTGGTGGATGTTCCGGGCTTTCTGCCGGGTACGGACCAGGAATGGTCCGGGATCATTATGCACGGGGCCAAACTGCTCTATGCCCTGAGTGAGGCGACGGTACCCCGAATCACTGTCATTACCCGAAAGGCCTATGGGGGCGCCTATGATGTGATGAATTCAAAACATATCGGGGCCGACCTGAACTATGCCTGGCCGGGAGCGGAAATTGCCGTAATGGGAGCCAAGGGTGCCAGTGAAATTATTTTCCGCAAGGAGATAAGCCAGGCTGAGGACCCGGAGAAAATCCTGGCGGAAAAGGAAGCGGAATACGCTGCCAAATTTACCAACCCTTACCGCGCTGCCCGTCGCGGGTTTATCGATGAGGTGATCCTGCCCCGGGAGACGCGAAGGAAGCTTATCAGGGGGTTTGCCTCTCTGAACCACAAGGAAGTGGACCAGCCCAAACGGAAACATGGGAACATACCGCTTTAATAGACATTCTTAAGGTAATTTGGAATTGAGGGCGGGTTGTTTGTTGAGGTTTGAGATGGGATAGGGCACCCCCACCCACCCGTAATCAATTTATCCCCCAACCCTGCAAGTTCAAAACACGATAATCCCCGGGGTGTCCTGTTAAATTACCTGAACCCAAAATGGATCAGATTCGAAAAAACCTCAGGGTTCATACACCACCCCTGAACAGGAATCCCGGGTTGCTCCGGTAACTGAAGCCAGGACGTTGGTGCGACCCCGAAGTCGGAGCGCCCCCAAAAAGGCGAAGATTAAGGCCTCCTTAAAGCTGATCAGCTCCTTTGAGGGCAAATCCAGATCGTACCCCGGGCCAAGCCGTTCCTGCATCACTTCGATCAGGTAGGTATTCAGGGCCCCGCCACCGGTAACCAGTACGGAACCTCCCTGCTTTGTGGCGATCTCCCGGACCTGTCTGCTGATTTGCCCGGCAATGTGCTGAACCGCTGTGTGCAACTGGTTTTCTGTAAGGTCAGGAAACTGATCCAGCAGGGGCAGGATGGCATCCCTG
>CBDUBB010000240.1:0-4358 GCA_965365265.1 uncultured Flavobacteriaceae bacterium | reverse complement strand
TCGGCGGGTCTGGTTTACTGATTCTAATTGCTCTTAGTTCAAATTGCTTTCAAAAGTAAAGCCCTTGTAACCCAAGACATGCAATGTGCGGGAATACTGAAGTAAAAAGTCTACAGTCTCTTTTTTAACGCGGCATCCCTCGCATGTATTGGCCGGTTCTGAGTAAATTTTTTCCATATGCTTAGAGTTCGTTACAACTAAATAACGCGACCCTATTGGAAATATTGCTCAGGAATTACAGATTAGTAATTCGTTAAGATGATTTTGTTTCTCTGGATGATCTTCCGGAGATTGATCAGCGCGTACCTCATGCGCCCCAGCGCTGTGTTGATACTTACTCCGGTGCACTCTGAAATTTCCTTAAAACTCATGTCCTTGTAGATGCGCATGATGAGTACCTCACGCTGGTCATCCGGCAATTCGTCGATCAGGACGCCGAGGTCACTGTCGATCTGATCCTTGATCATCTGCCGTTCGGCATTCGGCTTGTCGTCCCCGATGACCGAGAATATATTGAAGTCCTCTGACCCTTCAAATTTGGGCATCCGTTTGTTCTTCCGGAAATGATCGATGATCAGGTTGTGTGCAATCCGCATTACCCAGGGGAGGAACTTTCCCTCCTCGCTGTAGTTTCCTTTTTTCAGGGTCTTGATCACTTTAATAAAGGTGTCCTGAAAAATGTCCTCGGTAATGTCCCGGTCCAGTACCTTGGAATAAATGAAGCTGGTTATTCTTTGGTTGTGCCGGTTGATGAGTACTTCAAGGGCTTTTTCATTCCCGCTGATGTACTCCTTTACCAGGATTGAATCTTCGATCTGTAGTTCCATAAGAGCGTATTTTAGTTCAGTTTAGGGCCTTAGGCTGGCTTTTGCTTTTACTTCTGTGCTGTATCAAACACATTTTAAAAGTAGCCAAAGGGGTTCCCGTCGGAAAAACTATGTTGTAAAACGCCCTAATCTTGATGTAAAAGCCAGATTTTAGCTTTTGAGGCTGCAATACACTCGCAGGGAAGCAGTAGAAAAAAGAAAACCCGGAAAGGTATTCCGGGTAGTAAAGCACCTGTTTAAAAGGTGGTTTAGTTCAGGTTGTTCTCGAAAACGAGTCCTTTGGAGGAAACGATGGACAGGGATTTGGAGTAATCCAGCAAAAAGTTTACCGTCTCCCTGGATGCTTTAACAGGTTTGCGCTGGTCGTCAGTCTTTGTGTAAAGGTGTTCCATGTGATTGCTTTGTGTTTCAAAATAACGCAATCCACATTGGAAGCTGTCTGCCCGCTCGACCTAGGGCCCAATAATTCGTCCAAAAATACCCCCGAAACCCAGAGGCTCGATCTACGGCAAATTAATCCGTCAAAACTATCTGGTGGGTTTCGATCATCTTCCTGAGGTTGATCAGGGCGTAGCGCATCCTCCCGAGGGCAGTATTGATGCTCACTCCCGTTTTTTCCGCAATTTCCTTAAAACTCATGTCCTGGTACATACGCATTTGGATCACATCCTGCTGCTCAGGGGGCAACCTGTGGATCATCTCGCTGATATCCGTCTCGATCTGATCCCGGATCAATTGCTTCTCCGCATTGAGCTTGTCATCCTGCATGATGGAGAATACATGGAATTCAGGACTGCCCTCATAACGCGGCATCCGGTTGCTTTTCCGGTAATGATCGATCACCAGGTTATGCGCAATCCGCATCACCCAGGGGAGGAACTTTCCCTCCTCATTGTATTTGCCCAGCTTTAGGGTGCGAATTACCTTAATAAAGGTATCCTGAAAAATATCCTCCGTGATCTCACGGTCAAATACCTTTGAATAAATAAAGTTGAAAATTCGGGGATTGTGGCGTTCTATAAGGAATTCCAGGGAACGTTCATCTCCCTTCAAATAATTACGTACCAGTGTGGCATCATCGACATGGGGATCCATACAACTTACTTTTTTGATTAATTCCGGCGGGCTTGGGGCCTCACCTGTCTGTTACATTTCAAAAAAGTAATAGTGCTGTATAGGCAGTATCGATTTAGGGATTCGTCCATCAAAGATAGAAAAAATTTAATACAGCAAAAACAATGACCTGAATAAGGGTCTGCTAAAGTTGGCATTACACCCTGTTGATTGCCGGGTCCATGTCGTATCTTTGGGGCCTAGTTTTGCAACATGGAGGCAGTTAAGGAAGCAGATCCCAAAGAGGCAATTTTTATCAAGGGCGCGCGCCTGCACAATCTGAAAAATATCGATGTGCGCATTCCCCGGAACCAATTGGTGGTCATCACGGGCATGTCCGGGTCCGGGAAGTCCTCCCTTGCCTTTGATACCCTATATGCGGAAGGCCAGCGCAGGTATGTAGAAAGTCTCTCTTCCTATGCCCGTCAATTCCTCGGGAAGCTGGATAAGCCCAAGGTGGACTATATTCGGGGGATCGCCCCTGCAATAGCCATCGAGCAAAAAGTGAATTCCACCAACCCCCGGTCAACGGTGGGCACCAGCACAGAGGTTTATGACTACATGAAACTTCTCTATGCCCGTATTGGAAAAACCATTTCCCCCATTTCCGGGAAAGAGGTCCGAAAACACCGGGTGGAAGATGTGGTGGATCATGTCCGCGGCTACGAGGCAGGCAGTCGGCTTTTGTTGCTGGCGCCGATCGAGACGCCCCCGGACCGGGATACCATGAAATCGCTGCAGTTGTTCTCAAAACAGGGATACGCCCGTATCAAGCACCAGGGGGAAGTAATTCGGATCCGGCCCGAGATGCCGGATATCGGGCGGGAATTTGAACTGGTGGTAGACCGGGTGGTGGTCAAGGCGGAGGACGAGGATTTTATCAACCGGCTCGCAGGAGCTGTGGATACCGCCTTTTTTGAGGGAAAAGGGTCCTGTATCCTTGAGGAAGTGGAAACCGGAACGCGTACTTCCTTCAGCAACCGGTTCGAGCGGGATGGGATGACCTTCCCTGAACCCAATGTACACCTGTTCAGTTTCAACAATCCCTACGGGGCCTGCCCCGCGTGCGAGGGCTATGGGGATGTGATCGGTATCGACGAGGACCTGGTGGTGCCCAATACGGATTTCTCCGTATACGATAATGCCATTGCACCCTGGAAGGGCGAAAGCATGAGCTGGTACCGGGATCAGCTGGTCAATAATGCCTATAAATTCGACTTTCCCATCCACAAACCCTGGTATGAACTGACAGAGGAGCAGCGCGCCCTGGTCTGGGAAGGCAATGCATATTTTACCGGCCTGAATGATTTCTTCCAGAAACTGGAAGAGAAGAGTTACAAAATACAAAACCGGGTCATGCTCTCCCGGTACAGGGGAAAAACCCGCTGTTCCAGGTGCGGGGGTGGCAGGCTCAGGAAAGAGGCCACCTACGTACAGGTGGGCGGTAAACCCATAGACGAGCTTGTCCGGATGCCCGTTTACCGGCTGGTTGAATTTTTTGATTCCCTTGAGCTTAGCAACCACCAGACGGAAATCGCCAAAAGGCTGCTTACCGAGATCCGCAACCGTCTTGGCTATCTCCTGAAGGTAGGTTTGGGATACCTTACCCTGAACCGGAAATCCAATACGCTTTCGGGAGGGGAAAGCCAGCGGATCAATCTGGCAACCTCCCTGGGGAGCAGCCTGGTGGGCTCTATGTATATTCTGGACGAACCCAGTGTGGGGCTGCATCCGAGGGATTCAGAAAACCTGATACAGGTTCTTCAATCCCTGAGGGACCTGGGCAATACGGTGATCGTGGTCGAACACGACGAGGAAATGATGCGGGCCGCGGACCGTATCATCGATATCGGACCGGAGGCCGGGACCCTGGGGGGCGAAGTGGTCGCTGAGGGGAACCTGGAAGAACTCCTGGGGGCCGATTCCTTTACGGCCCAATACCTGGACGGGCGCATGGAAATCCCGGTGCCCGAAAAACGCAGAAAGCCCAAAGGGTATATTAAGGTGCTTGGGGCTCGACAGCACAACCTTGCGAATATAGACGTCACCTTTCCCCTTCAGGTTCTTACCGTGGTTACCGGGGTGTCCGGAAGTGGAAAAAGTACCCTGGTCAACAAAATCCTCTACCCATCCCTCCAGAAAAAACTCGGGGGTTACGGAGAAAAAGCCGGCCATCACAGGGCTGTAGAGGGGGAATTCAATTTTATCCGCCAGGTGGAATTCGTGGACCAGAACCCCATCGGCAGGTCCTCCCGGTCCAACCCGGTTACCTATCTGAAGGCCTACGACGAAATCCGAAGCCTGTATGCCAGTCAGAAGCTCAGCAAGATCAGGGGGTATAAGACAAAGCACTTCTCCTTTAATGTAGATGGTGGCCGTTGCGACAAGTGCAAGGGTGAGGGGGAAATCACCGTGGAA
>CBDUBB010000239.1:0-4370 GCA_965365265.1 uncultured Flavobacteriaceae bacterium | reverse complement strand
GCCAACCCTATCCCGGAGGAACAGCGAAGGGCCGGTTTTGGAGGGGTAAACCGGTATCAGTCCCTTGAGGGATTCAACAATTCTGAAATGATCATCTCCACCACCCGTCGGATGGAAATCATTCAGAAACAACTGGTCATACAGTCCAGGTCCCTGGACGAAATCACGAAACTGGCTGCTGAAAAAGAAAAACTGCTGGCTGCCATTCCCGCCATACAACCAGTGAACAATGAGGAATTAACTCGGATGGCTTCGGGCTACGGCTGGCGTTCAGATCCTTTTACAAAAGCGCGTAAAATGCACTGGGGAATGGATTTCACCGCCCCCCGGGGCACCCCCATTTACGCCAGCGGAGATGGGGTCGTCAGCCGGGCAGACAACCGGGCCTCGGGGTTTGGAAAACACGTCCGCATCGACCACGGCTATGGTTATGAATCCCTGTACGCCCACCTGGGCAGGTACAATGTGAAGAAGGGTCAAAAAGTGAAGCGGGGAGACCTGATCGGTTTCGTGGGCAGCACAGGCCGTTCGCAGGCCCCTCACCTGCACTACGAGGTACGAAAGGATGGCCAGCGCATCAATCCGATCAATTTCTATTACGGCACCCTGTCGCCTGAGGAATTCCAGAATATGCTCAAGTACGCGAATCAGGAAAATCAATCCCTGGATTAATGCATGTAGATCTTCCAGAAAAAAGGTATTACGGAATTGGCGAGGTAGCCAGGGCGTTCGACGTGAATACTTCCCTGATCCGCTTCTGGGAAAAGGAATTCGATGTGCTGCAGCCTAAAAAGAATGCCAAGGGGAACCGGAAGTTTACCCCCAAAGACATCAAAAACCTGGAACTGATCTACCACCTGGTCAAAGAACGGGGGTTTACCCTGGAGGGTGCAAAACTCCACCTAAAGGAAAACCGGCAGCAGACGATGGACACCTATGAGATCATCCGGAAGCTGGAGCGTGTCAAGGCAGAACTGATCAAGATCAAGGAACAACTTTAAAATAATTTACTAACCTTTTAAAACACTGACAATGAAAAAATGGTTAATTCCACTGATAATTATCCTGGTAGTGGGCATCGGCATCTACCAGTGGGCGGTAGGGTTCAACAATACCGCCGTGGAGTATGAGGCCAACGCCAAGACCGCCTGGTCCAATGTGGAAAGTTCCTACCAACGACGCAATGACCTTATCGGGAACCTGGTAAAAACGGTTCAGGGAGCTGCAGATTTTGAGCGGGGCACCCTGACGGATGTGATCGAAGCCCGTGCAAAAGCCACTTCCACCAATATCGACGTCAATAACCTTACCCCGGAAAATATCGCAGCCTTCCAGGAAGCCCAGACCGGGCTCTCCTCTGCCCTCTCCAGGCTATTGGTGACCGTGGAGCGATATCCGGAACTAAAGGCCAACCAGAATTTCCTGGACTTGCAGTCACAGCTGGAAGGGACTGAAAACCGGATCAATGTGGCCCGGGACCGGTATAACGAAGCCGTCAATACGTACGACATTCACACCACCAAATTTCCGAACAAGATCCTGGCCGGTTGGTTCGGCTTTGAGGAAATGCCTCGATACAAGGCAGACCCAGGTTCCGAACAGGCACCTGATGTGAATTTTGAATTCGACTAAAGCGGGCCTGTGAAGCGAGAAGTGGAACGGTTCCTTAGCAGGGAAGACGAGGCGGAAATCATCGGGGCGATACGGCAAGCCGAACAGGACACCTCGGGAGAAATCCGGGTACACCTTGAATACGGTCTGGGGAAAGACCCCATGGAACGCGCCTGGGAATTATTTCACGAACTGAAGATGGACAACACCCGCCAGTCAAACGGGGTCCTGCTCTATATAGCAGTACACGATCATAAATTCACCATCTGTGGGGACCGCGGGATCTGTGAGGTGGTACCCGAAGGGTTCTGGGATTCCACCCGGGATATCATCCAGGAGCACTTTAGAAAGGGACAATTCAAGGAGGGTATTATCGCCGGGGTGCTGAGCGCCGGCAAAGAGCTAAAGAGCCATTTTCCATGGCACCCGGACGATCCAAACGAGCTGACAGATGAAATTTCAAGGAGTTAGGTCCTTTCTGATTTTACTGGCCCTGCTGGCGGTTTTACCGGCAACCGCCCAGTTTGAGATCCCGCCCAAACCTCCCCTGGGGCAACAGACCAGCCTTTACGATTATATCGGGTTGCTGGAACCTGCACAGAAATCGAGTCTGGAACAAAAACTCATTCGCTATTCCGACAGTACCTCTACCCAGATCGTGGTTGCAATTATCGCTTCGACAGAGGGGGAAAATATACGGTACCTGGGCACTCAGTGGGGACAGGCCTGGGGTATCGGACAAAAAGGAAAGGACAATGGCATCCTCATTTTGCTGGCAAGGGATGACCGTCGGATTGATATCAATACCGGGTACGGGGTAGAAGAATTCCTCACTGACGCCCTCTCGCGCAGGATTATTGAGCAGGTCATTATCCCCGAATTCAAAAAAGGAGATTATTACGCCGGCCTCGACCGGGGAACGGATGCCGTTTTCCAGGTGCTGACCGGGCAGTTTACCGCCCCTCCGACATCCGGAGGCGGAGACGCATTCCCCCTGGAATCCATTTTGCCGTTCATCATCTTTTTTATCATCATCCTGATCCTCGCCTCCCGCAAGAACCGGGGCGGTGGCGGAAAGGGCGGCCGGCGCAAGCCAGGCATGGATATCTGGGATATGATCATCCTCAGCAACATGGGGCGGTCCAGCTCTCGCGGTGGCTGGGGTGGCAGCAGCGGTGGCGGCTTTGGAGGAGGCGGCTTTGGGGGTGGCTTCGGCGGAGGAGGCTTCGGCGGGGGCGGGGCTTCCGGAGGCTGGTAACCCAGCTAATTGTATTTGAACACTAATTGTCTGACGACATGGCTTCTGCCAATAAATTCATCTTATCTGTTATCCTGCTTTTTTATTGCGCCGCATGCTCCGACAGTAAGGAAGCAGACTGTTCATCGGTGCTGTGCGTTGCCGATGAAACCATAAGTCTCGAAATCCTATTGGATGGGGAGAACGCCCTTGCTGACGGCACCTATACGGTGGAGGACATTTCGGTTACGGGAAAAACCCAGGAACCCCTCAGCATTCAGGTAGTCACAGACATTCAGGGCGGCCCAAGGGCCTTACTGCTGATCGACAGCCCCGACTGGACCCCGGGGGAATACTTTTATACCATTCAACTTGGTGAGGATTGGACGATCCCTGTAGCGGTTCTTTTCACAAAACCCAAATCCAATGACCCATGCTGCGGGGACCGCCTGGAAATTCTGAACCTGGTTTCCAGCGAATTCCCAATAGAGAATAATCTCAGTTATTACACCCTAACCCTGAATTAAGTCGGGAACCTTATTTCTTCCGCATAAAAATGCTCATCGGCACCCCGGTGAAGTCAAAATTCTCACGGATCTTGTTTTCCAGAAACCGCTTATAGGGGTCCCGCACGTACTGCGGCAGGTTACAGAAAAAAGCAAACTGCGGGTAGGGGGTCGGCAGCTGGGTGCAGAATTTAATCTTCACGTACTTTCCCTTGGTGGCCGGTGGCGGGAACTTCTGGATGATCGGCAGCATCACATCGTTCAGCTTGCTTGTGGAAATCCTCCGGGACCGGTTCTGATACACCTCCACGGCTGTTTCAATAGCCTTGAAGATCCGCTGCTTGTTCTTTACGGAGATAAAAAGGATGGGTACGTCCGTAAACGGGGCGATAGCCTCCCTGATCTCCCGGGTATAGGCCTTAACAGAATCTGTGTCCTTTTCCACCAGGTCCCACTTGTTTACAAGGATAACGATCCCCTTGTGGTTGCGCTGGGCCAGCCAGAAGATGTTCTGCACCTGTCCGTCAAAACCCCGGGCAGCATCCAGCAGAAGCAGGCATACATCCGAATGCTCAATGGTACGCACAGACCTCATGACCGAATAGAACTCCAGGTCTTCCTTCACTCGGGATTTACGACGAATCCCGGCTGTGTCCACCAGTTTGAATTCGAAACCGAAGCGGTTGTACTTCGTATCGATGCTGTCCCGGGTGGTCCCGGCAACATCCGTGACGATATAGCGTTCCTCCCCCAAAAGGGCGTTGATAAATGAAGATTTCCCGGCATTCGGCCTTCCCACCACCGCAAAACGGGGCAGGTTTTCTTCAGGAAGGGCCGCTTCGGGAAGCACCTTTACCAGGGCGTCGAGCAATTCTCCTGTACCGCTTCCATTGATGCTGGAGATCGGATAATACTCCCCCAGCCCGAGGCTATAGAACTCCACGGCATCTTCCCGTCTTTTGGCGTTGTCCACCTTGTTGACCACCAGGAATACAGGTTTCTGAACCCGCCTGATC
>CBDUBB010000238.1:0-4371 GCA_965365265.1 uncultured Flavobacteriaceae bacterium | reverse complement strand
ACGGGTCTCTGCATACCTCGGCAGTGTGGCGGTGTCCGAGGCTCCGTTTTGCTTCCTACGGATCCCAAAGCCCTCCTCTCCGCCCAGGGAAGAAAGCGCATTTCCCATAGCGATGAGCCTGCCCCCGCCGGCAACCCACTCCTTTAAATCTGCCTTGCGGGTTGCATTTAAAAACTGCCGGTATCCCCAGCCTCCCGGAAGGATGAGCACGTCGTAATCGCCCAGGTCCACCCGGTCGAAATAGGCCGCGTCCAACACGGTCACCGGGTACTGCAGTTGCTGTTCAAAGAAATGCCAGACCTCTCCGAATCTGAGGGTGGAGGTGGGGTCGCCGGACAGTACTGCAACCTTTACCTCGGGCACCTCCCCGACAAACCGGGACCCGAAGTCCTTCCCGGATTCGACTAAACCGGAAGCCACCGGGGTAAGTCTTATTACATGCTTTTTGGCGATCTGACTGAGCTTCTGATCAAAGTCATCCACAAGACGGTTATCTGCCCGGGCAATGATCAGGCTTCCCCGGCCCCAGGTGGTCCCGTCCTGCTGGAAGGGGCGCTCTGCGCGCCGTACCCGGACCCCGGCTTTTAAAAGATCGGCCAGGAAGCGGGCATCTTTCATGCTGCTCCAGTCTGAAAGGTGGGCGTACGCCCCGTTCAGGACCCCTGTTTCTGAGGGGGTGGACATATCCGGGTTCCCGTCCCGCAATTGAACGCGCGATTCAGAGGCCAGGGTTTCCAACCCATAGGCATAGGGCAGGGACCAGGCCGTGATGTCATACGTGAGGGAGTCGCTCAGCTGGGCATCTGGTTCAAATAATACTTTGACAAGAACTCCTTTTTTCTGATGGGTTGGGACCACAAGGGTGTTTTCATCCGCATCGAGGGTTCCGGAAGCCCCTTCGCCGTAATGAAATCCTTTCACACGGGCAGGGGATGCCCATCCATAGGTTACCTGGTGTTGGTCCAGGAGCCGGGCAAGGGCCTGTTGTTTGTCCCGGTCCCCCTTTAGGAGGTAGGCCTTGTATTTGAAGTTGTGGTTCCGGTTGTAGTACTTCCGGAACTCGGCATTGAGGGTTTCAGCCCGTCGGGAGGCGACCTCCACGGTGCTAAGCCCTGTCGTCAGGTGGTGGGATATCCGGTCCTTCAGGGTAAGGGTGTCCCCATTGTCCACCACAACCCCCAGGCCTGCAGCCCCGCTGCCACCCTGCTCGTAGGTCATGCCGATGGCCCCGTTGTAGGTAGGATAGGTATCCCCGTAACTGGGGTAGAACAGGTCAAAGACTTCCCGTGTAAAATAAAACCACCCATTCTGGTCGAAGTACCGGGCGTGGTTTTGCCCGATCTCCTGCTGGAAATCGCGCTGAAAATCAGTGATTACTTCATGGTAAGGCTCTGCCGCCGGAGCAAAGTAATACGGGCTGTTCATCCCCTGTTCGTGGAAATCCACATGGATATGCGGCATCCACTGGTTGAATTTCGCAAGCCTTTGCTGGCTTTCCACCTGGGTCAGCCAGGCCCAGTCCCGGTTCAGGTCAAACATATAGTGGTTGCTCCTGCCGCTCCACCAGCCTTCGTGATGCTCCTTGCTGTCCGGGTTAACCTGGTAAGGGGTGTTTTTATACTGGTAATACCAGTTGACGTAGCGTTCCCGTCCATCCGGGTTGATGCACGGGTCCATAATGACCAGGGTGTTTTCCAGGTAGTCCGATTTGGCAGTCAACAGCTCATAGATGGTTTGCATGGAGGCCTCCGTACTCACGCTTTCGTTTCCGTGTACGTTGTAACTCAGCCAGACCACGGCCACCTCGGAGTCCCCTTCGCCCTCAGTGCTCTGCAAATGCGCTTCCCGGATGCTTTCAAGCCGGGCCATGTTTTGAGGGCTGGACAAGAACGCGACCATCAGGGGCCGGCGTTCATTGGTATACCCATAGGATTCCACTTGCACCTGTTCAGGAAGGGTTTCGCTTACATACTTGAAGTAGGCGACCACCTCGTGATGCCGGGTGAATTTAGAACCGAGCTCGTAGCCCAAAAATTCAGAAGGGGACTTAAGGGCCTGGGAGGCTGCAGAAGTCAGCAGTAGCAGGCCGGAAAGGGTAAGTAGTAGTTGCTTCATGAGATTCTATCCTATTGGTGCCAAATCTAATGAATCTGGAACACTTGGCAACCGATAATTCGTTACGGGCCCAGGGGTGAATCCCCTTGAGGAAGGTGTAGCAGGGTGGTTTCTTAACGTATTTTTAGGAATTCCTACCCCCGGGAGTTTTATCTTTGAACATTCAATCCGCCCAATGCATTCAGAAGGAATCCCATTCAAGGAAACCGGCTTTTTTTCAAGGCTCATCGTGGATTATCTGGAACAGCTTCCGGAACTGAACCCTTTTTACGGGCGTTTTCCTTCCCTGCAGGCTTTTAAAGGGCAGATAGAGGAAAAGGGCAACCATTTCCCCGACACCCACAGGAAGGTCCTGTGTGAAGTCCTTACGGATCAGTACGCCTCTTTGGAAATTTCAGGCGCCACCAGGGAACACCTGGAAAAACTGAGGGAACCATCCGCCTTTACCGTTGTGACAGGGCATCAGTTGAACCTGTTTACGGGCCCCCTGTATTTTATCTACAAGATCCTTTCCACGATCAAGTTAACCGCCATCCTCAGGGAGAACTACCCGGACCAGCATTTTGTGCCTGTCTACTGGATGGGGACGGAGGATCACGATTTTGAGGAAGTAAATCACTTCAACTTCAGGGGCAAGGAAATTCGCTGGAACCGGGAGTCCGGAGGCGCCGTCGGGCGCATGGATACCCAGGGGCTTGAGGCGGTCTTTAAAAAGTTTTCAGCAGACCTCGGTCCCGGAAAGCACGCCGATGCGCTCAGGCAGCTTTTTCAGCGGGCCTATCTGGAACACGCCAACATGGCGGAAGCTACCCGGTACCTGGTCAATGAATTGTTCGGACACCTGGGGCTGGTAATCCTGGATGCGGATGACCCCCGTTTGAAAACCCTTTTCACCCCCTATATTGAAAGGGACTTGTTCGGACAACTCGGATATCGTACGGTTTCCGGAAGTATTGAGCGGCTGAACTCCCTTTCCGGGAACTACCGGATACAAGTCAGCCCCAGGGAACTGAATTTCTTTTATCTGACAGAAGGATTCCGAAGTCGCCTGGTGGAAGAGGAGGGTGTGTTTGGGGTCCTCGACTCAGACCTGCGGTTTTCAGAGGCTGAGTTGCGGGAAGAGCTCAAAACGCATCCGGAGCGGTTTTCCCCCAACGTGACCACCCGCCCCCTGTATCAGGAAGTGGTCCTTCCCAACCTCTGTTATATCGGGGGAGGAGGGGAACTGGCCTATTGGCTGGAGCTAAAGGACTACTTCTCGGAATCGGAGGTGCCATTCCCGATGCTGTTATTGCGGAATTCTGCCCTGCTGGTAAGCGAGAAGCAACGAAAAAAGGCTGAAAAACTGGGCCTGGACGTGAAGCAGTTTTTTCTGGACCCGGATCGCCTGGTGGAGGAAAAGGTTCGGGAAATTTCCGATATCGAGATTGACTTCAGCCCCCAGCGAGACCAGTTGCAGCAGCAGTTCAAGTCGTTGTATGCGTTGGCTGAAAAGACAGACAAATCCTTCCTGGGGGCCGTAAAGGCCCAGGAGGTAAAACAACTCAACGGCCTGGACAAGCTCGAAAAACGACTTCTTAAAGCTCAGAAGCGAAAACTGAAGGATACCGTGGACCGGGTCCATCTGCTGCAGGAGGACCTTTTTCCGGAGGGAGGGCTTCAGGAGCGAAACCGCAATTTTTCAGAGTTTTTCCTATCCATAGGTCCGAATCTCCTGAATGACCTTTTAACGGACTTCGAGCCTCTGGACCAGAACTTTTCCATTTTTACCTACCCGCTTTAAGGCTCCGATACCCCCCGGAAACCTATCTTTGTACCTGTAAAATACCCACAGATGCACAAGATCGATATCGATACCGTTGAGATGACCCTGGATGTCATGAAATATGCCATCAGCCGGATCACCAACGATGCCCCGGAACTAGGCAAACCCAAAAAGGAGGAAGATCTCCATGCCCTGGTAGGAGAAACCATAACCCCCAAAGGCATTGGGGGTGAGAAGGCCTTTCAAATGTTCCGGGATATCCTGGTAAAGGCCACCGTGCCAATCGATCACCCGCGCCACCTGGCCTTCGTGCCGGCTGCTCCGACCAGGGCGGCGGTTCTTTTTGACCTGGTCACCTCTGCATCCTCCATCCATGGGGCCTACTGGATGGAAGGGGCCGGTGGGATCTATTGTGAGAACAGGGCTATGGACTGGCTTGTTTCCCTGACGGGAATGCCTCAGGGCGCCTTCGGTGTTTTTACGAGCGGAGG
>CBDUBB010000237.1:0-4373 GCA_965365265.1 uncultured Flavobacteriaceae bacterium | reverse complement strand
GAATCCGAGGTTGCCACCCTACGGGAAAAACAGGCCGAGCAAAAAAAAGAAATCCTCGAGTTACAGGACACCTTTACCAAGGAATTTGAAAACCTGGCCAATAAGATCCTGGACGAAAAAAGCACCAAGTTTACGGAGCAGAACCAAAAAAACATCCGAAATATTCTCATGCCTCTGCAGGAGAAGATCCAGCTATTTGAGAAAAAAGTGGATGAGACCCGAAAGGAAAACTACGGAATCCACCAGGCCCTCAGGGAGCAACTTATGACCCTGCAAAGCCAGAACCTCAAAATAACCCGGGAAGCAGAAAACCTGACACGGGCCCTTAAAGGGGACAGCAAGATGCAGGGCAACTGGGGCGAGCTGGTTTTGGAGCGGGTATTGGAGAAATCAGGGCTTGAAAAAGACCGTGAATATACGGTTCAGCAGAGCTTCCAGCGCGAGGATGGCAGCCGCGTGCTGCCGGATGTGATCATCCACCTGCCCAATGGGAACAAGATGGTGGTGGATTCAAAAGTCTCCCTCACCCATTACGAGCGGTTCGTCAACGCAGATGAGGAACAGCAAAACGAATTTCTGAAAGACCACCTCAGTTCCCTGAAACGGCATGTGGAACAACTCTCGGCCAAGAAATACGAGGATCTCTACGAAATGGAGAGTCCGGATTTTGTTCTGATGTTTGTCCCGATAGAAACCGCATTCACCATCGCCATCAATGCCGAACCGGACCTCTACAACAAGGCCTTCGAACGCAACATCGTCATCGTTACACCCTCTACGCTCCTGGCTACCCTGCGAACCATAGACACCATGTGGAGCAATGAAAAGCAGCGCAGAAATGCCATTGAAATTGCACGGCAGGCCGGTGCTCTCTATGATAAATTCGAGGGACTGGTCACCGACCTGACTCAGGTGGGAAAGAAAATGGATGAAGCCAAAAAAGAATACGGCGGGGCGATGAACAAACTGGTGGAGGGAAAGGGAAACATCATCGGCAGAATCGAAAAGCTCAAAAAAATGGGAGCCAAGGCAAAAAAGTCCCTCCCCGATGCCATCCTCCGGCGTGCTGAGGAAAGCGATGTACCTTCCGAGGAAGAATTAGATATGGAAAAACCTTAATCAGAATCCTATGTTCAAAAAAACCGTGATCAGAATTGTGGCAATCCTACTGGTTTTGCTGGTGGGCGTTTTTGCCTTTATTTATTACGTCCCCTACAGCGAAGGCGTGCGTTCCGGAGAGCTGATCAAATTCAGCCGTAAGGGGGTGCTCTTTAAAACCTGGGAAGGCGAGATCAGCCAGGGCATATCAGGGGCGCAGATCTTCCCCTTCTCCGTGCTGGACCGGGACCAGGAAGTCATAGAGGCCCTGCAGGCGGCAGAAGGGAAATACGTCAAGCTGAATTACGAGGAGCGCTATGCCACCTTCGCATGGTGGGGTGAAACCAAATACTTCATCAGCAGCGTGGAAGTAACCCAGTCCCCACATGTCCGCAAGTTCGGCGGGGAATCGCCCTAAGCGCCAGAGCTGTTCAGGTAAGTTCGCAGGCCGCCTCTGTATCGAGGAGCCATAGCAAACGGCCACTTTCCGGGGCTACCCGGGAGGCAGGAAGTCTTTCGCAACCCGGAAGCCGTTGGTGTATCTGTCGGATTCTGGATGCCTTGTTGGCCGCGGTGACCAGGAAGACCACCTGCCTCGCGTTGTTGATCACCCCTCCGGTAATGCTGATGCGTTTCTGACCGGTCTCCGGGTGGGTGGCAACCACACAGGGATCCGCGGCATCCCAAAGCGGCATCTCATGGGGAAAAATAGAAGCCGTGTGCCCGTCATCCCCCATTCCCAGGACCACTAAGTCAAAACAGGGCATTTCGTTTTGCTCCGGCAAACGATCGCGGAGCAGGGCACCATACCTGTAAGCCTCTTCCTTTGGGGAGGCCTCCCCCCGAATCCGGAAAATGTGATTTTCAGGCACCGGGAGCTTATCCAAAAGGTGCTGGCGGGTCATCCCGTAATTGCTTTCGGGATGCGTCGGGGGCACGCAACGTTCATCGCCCCAGAAAAAAAGCAATTTGTTCCAGGGGAGTGCCTGGTGGTAATCTTCGGCCAGAAGATCAAACCAAATTTTCGGGGTACTGCCCCCGGAAAGGGCGATCGTCCTGAAATCCTCTCGCCTGCACCAGGTTTCAAGCCGTTGTGAAAGTGCGCTGGCCACATCCAATTTCGTATCAAATACCTGAACCTCCATCCACTCTTTCTTAGTTGATTACACAAAAAGCCGGGTCATCGGTCAGTCGCTCTCCCGGATTCCTCCATCCGAACGGTCCCTCAATAAGGTCATCCGCGTTTCTAGGGCCCCAGACTCCTGCGGAATAGCCATAGGTAACCACATCTTCCCCTTCCTTCCAGTAGGTTAGGATCGGGTCGACGAATTCCCAGGCTGCTTCCACCTCATCCGCCCTTGCGTAGAGGGTGGCATCCCCCTGCATGGCATCCAGAAGCAAGCGCTCGTATGCCTCCATGATCTTTCCGTCCGCCAAGTTGGAATAGTAAAAATCAAGATTTGCCCGGGCTACCTCAAAGCCCTGTCCGGGGACCTTTACCCCGAACTTTATCAGCATTCCCTCATTGGGTTGTATGCGGATGATAAGCTTGTTGTCCTTGCTCTGCATTCCGGAGTCCCTGAAAATCTGGTGATGGGGAGTCTTGAAGTGAATGACGACCTCAGTGACCTTCGTGGGCATGCGTTTGGCGGTTCGCACATAGAACGGCACCCCGGCCCATCGCCAGTTATCCACATAGAACTTCAAGGCCGCATAGGTCTCGGTTTTGGAATTCGGGTCCACCCCGGCTTCTTCCCGGTATCCCACCACGGATTCCCCGTCGCAGCTGCCAGCAAGGTACTGCCCGCGGATGGTATTCTTGAAAAGGGTCTCCGGATCTCTCATGATCCGGAGGGATTTCAGGGCTTTCACCTTTTCATTCCGGATCTCCTCGGGCTCCGGGCCGATTGGGGGTTCCATCACAACCAGGGAGACTATCTGCAGCAGGTGGTTCTGAAACATGTCCCGGAGAGCACCGGCCTTGTCATAATATCCACCTCGTTTGCCAACGCCCACACTTTCGGCATTGGTAATTTCCACATGGCGGATATAGTTGCGGTTCCAGAGGGGTTCGAAGATGCTGTTGGCAAAACGGGTGACCAGGAGGTTTTGGACGGTCTCCTTCCCAAGATAATGGTCGATCCGGTATATCTGGGATTCCCGGAAATACTTTTGCAGGCCCTGATTCAACTTTCTGGCAGATTCCAGGTCGTATCCGAAGGGTTTTTCCACAATCAGGCGTCGCCATCCCCCGTTTTCGCGGGTAAGGTCCTGCCCATGAAGATTCCGGGCAATCGTCTCGTACAGGGAGGGGGGGGTGGAAAGATAAAAAATGAAATTTCCTTCGGTCCCTTCCCGCTCGTCAAGGTCCCGTATTCTGGAGGCGAGGTCCGAATAGCCGGTGTCGTAGGAAGTTCCCAGGTCCTGATAGAAGATCTTTTTGGCGAACTCCTTTCGAAGCCCATGATTACCTATGGTTTGGGGAATATGTGTGTTGTTGATCACCACCCTTTCCCGAAAGGAGGCATCGTCCCCGTCAGTGCGGCTGACCCCCAGTACGGCGAACTCCGGGGGAAGGTGCTTTTCCCCAAACAAATCAAAAAGAGCCGGAATGAGCTTTCGCTCGGTAAGGTCCCCGGATGCCCCAAAAATAATCAGAAGTTGCTTGGATGTCTTGCTCATACGCGCAAATACCGCGGTCTTAATTCCTGAATTCCAGGCGGACATTCAAACCGGTGGATGAAAGACCCGTTAAAAGATATTTTTCCCCTATTTTTGAGGGTTCCAGCGCCGAAGATAGAACTAATTTAGCTGGGGAAAAAATCAAGAGGACGTGCACGCTTCAGCACCAAAGAAAATTCAGATGCAAATAGAGGATTCTTTTGAATTCGGGCTGATAGGCCTGGGAGTTATGGGACGCAATTTCATTCTCAACGTGGCGGAAAACGGTTTCAGTGCCCTGGGATACGATCTGGATTCCGATAAAGTGGAAGCCCTGATAAAAGAAGGGTCCGGGTTAGGGAAAATAGGGGCAACCTCAAACCTGAAATCGTTCGTTCACGGCTTATCCAGCCCTCGCAAGATCATGTTGCTGGTACCCGCTGGCAGCAGTGTGGATGACGTAATTACCGGGTTGCTACCGGAATTGAAAGCCGGAGACATCCTGGTGGACGGGGGCAATTCCCATTTTGAGGATACCGACCGGAGGGAGGCTCAACTCCGCGAGCTTGGGATTCATTTCTTCGGGACCGGAGTTTCTGGCGGGGCTGCGGGGG
>CBDUBB010000236.1:0-4393 GCA_965365265.1 uncultured Flavobacteriaceae bacterium | reverse complement strand
CCCGCCGTTGTCCTGAAGCCCGCCGATCATTTTGGAGGGGTCCTGGTCCGATACTGATAGTTTGTAGAACTGCCCGATAGACATTTCCCCTGTATAATCCGTAAAGGTGCTGCCACCGTTTTCCGAAACGTAAATCCCGCCGTCTGTGCCGGCAAAGAGCTTTCCGTTAAAGAATTTCAGGGTATGGATATCTGCATGGGTGTAGGATTCGTCATTGATGAACCACTCATTGAGTTTAAAC
Source organism: uncultured Flavobacteriaceae bacterium (assembly GCA_965365265.1). Classification (GTDB taxonomy): domain Bacteria; phylum Bacteroidota; class Bacteroidia; order Flavobacteriales; family Flavobacteriaceae; genus Robiginitalea. The sequence goes on along the minus strand of CBDUBB010000236.1, from coordinate 4,152 downwards.
CATATATCCCCGCCATTGGTGCTTTTCCAGAGGTTCAGGCACCCCATATAAACCACATTCGCATTGGTAGGGGAAACTTCCAGGGCGAGGTCAAACCAGGCCTGGCTGGATTCCATGATGTTCGTCGTGTTGGGGCTTTCCTGAAACGTATTTCCACTGTCTTCGGACTTATAGAACCCCTGATAAGAGAAACTCTGGGATGACGTATTCGCTGCAAGGACGTAAAGCACTTCCGGATCAGCAGGACTTACCCCCAGGACCACCCTTCCAGCGGAGGTGGGCAGGATAGAACTTTCGATACGTCCAAAATCCACACCGTTGGTGGTTTTGTAGAAGGTGGTGGCATTCCCGGCCCCTCCGATGTGTCGGTTGGCAACCGCATATACCGTGGCAGGAGCTCCCGGCTTTAACTTAAAATCGGAGATGTACCCGGACTGCATCAAAGCCCAGGTGGCCCCGGCGTCGGTGGATTTGTAAAGTCCGGCACTGGTACCTACCCAAAGGATATTCGAATTGGTCGGGTCGATAACAATTTCATTCATCAGGGTATTTACCCCTGAGGTTGTAAGGCCGGTCGGGTTCCAGGTCTGTCCGCCATCAATGCTCTTGTATACACCGACGCTGTAGGAGTCTGCCGCATCGTCATCTCCCGTGGTGATGTAAAGGGTATTGGAGTTATTCGGGTCGATCGCAATTCCGGATACCCCAATCTGAAGAAAATCGTCAAATAAATTTACCCAGCTCTGCCCTGCATCCGTCGATTTCCAGATCCCCCCGGCAGGAGCCCCTGCATACCAGATATTTTCATTGTTTGGGTCTACGGCCACTGCATTAAGCCGGCCTGTTCCCGGTAAGCGCCCGGAGTAAACCCCGACGTTGGAAGGCCCCACGGAAGTCCAGTTTGCGGCAGGGTTAGGGGTCCGGGCCGCAAGGTCTTGTTTGGACTTCCAGCTCTCGAGGATTTTTTCCGAGGAGGGCAGGTTCCCCTGTGTATCTGCCAGATGTTTCCAAAAGTATTCCCACCGCTTAAAAGGCTTGTATCCACTTCCTCTCTGGAAGGGGTCCCGGGTCTTCCAGTAGGCTTCCACAGAACGGCTGATCTGGTCGATATTGACCGGTTCTCCAGGGGTGTTAGAGAATAGTTGGGACGTTCCATCTGCATTTTGGAGGGAAGGCGGGTCCGGAACGATTTGGGCACGTACAAACCCTCCTGCCAATAGGCAGATGAAGAGCAAAAAGCGGGTCATACCAATTTTTTGGCAAAGATGCCTAAAAAAGTAAAGTCAGTCAATAATTTCCGATCAGGTGCTCAAAAACACAATAACCGCTTCCAGGCCTACCCGTGCCGATCATTCGAAACAAAAAAGTACCTTTGCCACTGAATCCGGTCCCTTATGCGACACCTTTTTGTGCTTTTCTTCCTCAGTGTCATTTTCCCGGCATTCGGGCAGGTACCCCAGGAGCGTCCGAAGGAGAGAGATTCCGCAGCCTTTCAAAAGAGAGAACTGGCGCTAGAGAGGCGCAAGGACAGCAAAAAAAAGGGAGATAGCCTTACCATCGAGATGTACAAGATTATCTCCTATCAGGGAGATACCACCCTGGTGGATACGACGCTCACAATTCATAAGGAGTACAAATACAATTTTCTCAGGAAGGATGATTTTGAGCTCATGCCTTTTTCAAACATCGGCCAGCCGTATAACCGACTGGGCGTAAATCTCAACAAATCGAAATGGTTTCCGCAATTGGGAGGCCGTGCCAGGCATTACAATTATCTGGAAGTAGAGGATATCGATTACTATAATGTAGTCACACCGCTTACGGAATTGTTCTTCAAAACCACCCTGGAACAAGGACAGTTGCTGGACGCCATGCTCACCTTCAACACCAGCCCTCAACTCAATTTTTCTGTAGCCTTCAAGGGGTTCCGCTCCCTTGGGAAATACCGGGAGGATGAAGTTAAGTCGGGAAATTTCCGAACTACGGCTAACTATGTGTCCCGGAATGACAGGTATCGCCTATGGGCCCATATGGCCGTTCAGGATACCGAAGGACAGGAAAACGGAGGGCTTCTGGACAGCGAGGGCCAGTTCGAATCCGAAGATCCTGAATTTTCAGACCGCCGGAGGATTGATGTCCTGTTTAGGGATGTAACCAATAAGCTGCACGGGAAACGGTATTATCTGGACCACGAGTTCTGGTTGTTCAAAGCAGGAGAGGATTCCACCAGGCAACGGGGGGGGCTCAGCCTGGGACATGTATTTACCTACAGCAGCAAATACTACCAGTATCGCCAAAATGGCAATAGCAATCCTTATTTCGGGGAATTGATTTATGAACCGGTAAAGGATCAGGCGTATTTGAAAACCACCTACAATGAACTCCGTCTCCGGCTGCGGAACAGGATTTTTGGGGAGTTGCAAACATCCGTAAGCCTTTACAATTACAGTTATTTCTTCAACAGCATCCTTGAGACAGATACCGGCGTCATTCCCAACCGCCTTACGGGGGATGAGATTGTCGGTGGGGCGGCATGGAAGAAGGATTTCGGAGGGCTTCTCCTTAATGCCAAGGGCGGTCTTGGATTGTCCGGGACCCTGACGGATTCTTTCCTGGACGCTGAGATCGAGCTGCCATTGGGGCCCCGCCATCGATTTGGCGGGGGGATCCACCACTCTGCCAGGAAGCCCAACTTTAATTACTTACTATATCAGTCGGATTACCTGAACTACAACTGGGACAACAGTGGGACTTTTGAAAATGAAACGGTGCAGAGTTTGTTTGCTTCTTTCCGGTCAGAAGTATGGGGGGACTTTGAAGCCCAGTACAGTTCAGTGGATAACTATACCTATTTTCGGTCTGAGGCAGATCCGACCCAAATTGAGGCCGGAGAGGAAAGGGCATTTGTGAGGCCGGTGCAGCTTACTGAGCGCATCAACCACCTTAGGTTGAAATACCAGAAAGAATTCCGCTGGCGGAAATGGTCGCTGATGAATACGGTGCTGTATCAGGAAGTGGACCAGTCCGGCGATGTGTTGAATGTCCCCAGCCTTATCACACGAAATTCCCTTTATTTCTCAAGCCATGTATTCAAGAAGGCCATGTTCCTGCAAACAGGGGTGACCTTTAAATATTTTACAGAATACTATATGGATTCCTACAATCCGCTCCTGGCGGAGTTCTACATTCAGGACCGGGAAAAACTGGGAGGTTTTCCCATGCTTGATTTCTTTATAAATGCCAAAGTACGGCAAACCCGTATTTACCTCAAGGCCGAACATTTTAACTCCTCGTTTACCGGAAATCGGTTTTTTTCCGCTCCGAATTACCCCTACAGGGATTTCGTGATCCGTTTCGGGCTCGTTTGGAATTTCTTCTCCTGAAGCCCTTAAAAGGGCCATTTTACGGATGTTTCCAATGGAATCTGCTGATTTGAAGGCAATTGCGCTCCTCACTGAAACATTTGAAAAAATACGCGTGTAACTAGCTATAAATCAAATCATTAAAATATTGGGAAAGTTTTAAGTAAAAATATTTTATCCGGGGTTTGTGGAACAAAAAAAACCCTTTTATATTTGCACCCGCTTTTCGAGGGAACTGAGTAGTTATTTTGGAGGGCGAGATTAGAGAACGAGAAGTTCATTGACATATTGACAAACAGCGTATGCTTGGTTCTTTTGGCGAGGAACCGAGCGTTGTACAAAGAAAACAACATCCGTCAATAGAGATACAGGGATACGAACCTGGACCGAGCTGGGAATTGGAGCTTATAGTGGTGGTTTTGGGAGTAATTTAGCGAGCTAAGTTATTTAAAGACTACGATGAAGAGTTTGATCCTGGCTCAGGATGAACGCTAGCGGCAGGCCTAACACATGCAAGTCGAACGGTAACAGGGATTGCTTGCAATCCGCTGACGAGTGGCGCACGGGTGCGTAACGCGTATAGAACCTACCCTTTACAGGGGGATAGCCCGGAGAAATTCGGATTAATACCCCATAGTACTACGAAGAGGCATCTTTTTGTAGTTAAAGTTTTACGGTAAAGGATGGCTATGCGTCCTATTAGTTAGTAGGTGAGGTAACGGCTCACCTAGACTCCGATAGGTAGGGGCCCTGAGAGGGGGATCCCCCACACTGGTACTGAGACACGGAC
>CBDUBB010000235.1:0-4401 GCA_965365265.1 uncultured Flavobacteriaceae bacterium | reverse complement strand
CTGTTTGTTAGTCGGCAGCAACAATAATTAAATTTCCCAGCATGAAACCGATAGTCTCGGGGCTTTTTAGAGCCGCACTGGTTGTTCAGGTATTAATACTCGTTGGGTGCGGTACCTCAAAAGCGCCATTGTCTTACCAGGCCTGGGAGCAGATGGAAACCCTGGTTACCGCCAGGAATTTCGAGTTCAAGGCGCGATGGGCCGAACCCTTGCAAACCAGTAGCATGAACAGGGTGGCCAATGCCGGTCTCATTCCGCCAGGCAGCAGCGTAAGCCGGATAGACCTTACCGGCACTGCCAATTTCCTGAAAATGGAAGCAGACCAGGTGGAGATGCAGCTGCCTTATTACGGGGAACGACAGGTCAACCAGGTGTACGGACGCGCTGAGGGAATGGCGTTTGAAGGCTCAGCCACGGACATAAGAACCAAAAAGAACGAACAAAAGAATTACTACGACCTGGACTTTAACCTGAAAGAGAAAACAGAACTCCTGCAGTGCAACCTCCGGGTATTTTCAAACAAGAAGGCAGTCCTTACCATCTACAGCAATCAGCGGAACATGATCCGTTACCAGGGGGAGGTAGAAGCCCGACAGTAGTGAAAACCCCTCAGTGAGGTATTTTTTCTATTTGACATAATATAAATTATGGTTCAATCCTAGCTATTCCCGTAATACGAAGTATTTGGCATAAAATCAGTTATGGCCCGCCAGGGACATAACGTTACCGATTTTATGTCAAGGGAATTGCGAAATCGAATTATGATTCAATCAAGGGAATCCTCCTATAAACACAGAAAAATGAGGTCCAGACAACCCCTTTCCATTTACCCTTGAAAATCCATATCTTTCTGAAATATTACCGCCTATACCGATGATTAAACCTTTTCGCAACGCCCTGAAATCCGGTAATCAACTAAACGGATTGCTCATAACGGTACCCTCCCCGGAATTGGTCGAAATCGTTTCAGTCGCGGGTTTTGACTGGTTGTTTTTTGATTTGGAGCACAGCGCCATGGGTTTTGATACCCTGCAAAATTTGTTGAGAAGTGTTTCAGATGCTTGTTTTACCGCGGTGAGGGTGCCAGAAGCTACAGGTGCCTACGTGGCAAAGGTGTTAGATGCCGGAGCGGAAGGCGTTATTTTCCCACGTATTTCTACCGAGGAACAGGCAAGGAAAGCCGTAGCGCTGTGCAAATATCCCCCACTGGGCAGCCGGGGTGTCGGCCTGAGCAGGGCTCAGGGATATGGCAACACCTTTTCCGAGTACCTGAAGGTTGCCAATGAAAGGGTGGCCTGCATCCTTCAGATCGAAGACGAACAGGGTGCAAAGAATGCCTCCCGCATTTCCCGTCTGGAAGGCGTAGATGCCCTATTTGTGGGGCCTTATGATTTATCGATGAGCATGGGGATCCCGGGTGAAGTAACTCATGACCGCATTAAAAGGATCATTCGCGATATAGCTGAAGTCAGCTCACATGATACAGGGCTTGGAATATTTACCACGGATACGGCATCCGTAAGGGAATATTCCGGCCTCGGATATAACCTCATCGCCTGCGGAATTGACGTCCAGTTGCTCAATAACGGGGTAAACCAACTTATCAATACTGTTAAAAATACTGAGTAAGCTCCCCGGGGTCCTGAACGAACTGGACGTGAACCCATCCATTCCTTTTAATCAGGTCAATTTGAATTGATCACCTCCCCAGAACCTTCTACAGAAACCTCTATGCTTGGATTTCCCTTGTAGTACACATTGCCGCTGCCATCGATAAAAACGTTCATGGATTCCGTACAGTGTACCTCGCAATCCCCGGAACCTATCAGGGTCAGGTCCGCCTGCCGAACTGGAAACCCAAAAGCGGAAATAGTCCCGGTCCCTTCATTTTCGAGGGTTAAGGAGGTAGCACTACCTGTAAGTTCGATATTCCCGGTACCGGAATTGTAAAGGTTGAAATTCTCATTTCCATTAAAATCCCGGGCGCTAATATCCCCGGTTCCGATATTCCTTATAGCCGTTAAGCTCTTAACACGAAGTACTGCCCTTACCTGTATGTTTTTGAAAGAATCCCCATCCAGATACAGGGAGAGTTCCCCATTGTTTACCTTGGTCCGGACCCGGTCGATGACATTATCATCCGCAGTGATTTCAATGAATTGGGAGTCTCCCTGGGTGATTTCCATATCGATCACACCTTCACTGCTAATCCTTGAAAATGAAATGACCTCCCGTTCTTCGGAAACTATATTCCCGGAACCGACGATGGCTTCCTCACTACAGGAAACCATAAATGACAGCAAGACAGCTGTTAGCATACTTTTTTTCATGATGAATGATTTTTGATTGATGCTTAAAATTGCCTTTTTTCAATATGAATTTCATTGATCTGGATCAAGATTTTCTCGAACGCAACCTGGAAAGCGTTTCCGGGGTGATATCCAGGTAAGAGGCGATGATATGGTGAGGGATTCTATTGAACAACGACAGTTGTTCCTCACAAAACTGACGATACCGCTCTTCCGCATTCTTGGTCAGCAAACCGATCTCTTTCTTGTGCTTCTGAAGGATAAAATTTATATGCTGTTGATTCCTGAACTCCGCCAACCTCTTGTCCGAGGCGAACAGGCGTTCTAAATCATTTTTCGGCCAGAAAAGGAATTCACAGTCTGTTAAACACTGGCAGTAGATATAACTTGGTTCGGCCCGGTAATAACTGACGATGGAGCTATAAAAAAAGGCGCCCTCTGTGGATAACCGGATGGTTTTTTCATCTCCCCCCGGAGTAATCAAGAAATGACGCGTAACTCCTTCCCGAATGAAATATACCTTGTCAGAGGTTTCTCCCTGCCTAATGAGGAACTCCTTCTTTTTACAGGATTCGGGGTTTCCCTGACTGAGCAGCAAGTTCAATTCCGCCTGCATTTTGATTTTTATTGAATCCATGCAAAATCAGGAAAGCAGTCTAACCCCTTTAAATCAAATGGCACATTTAAAGAAGCACAAGGGTTTTAAGCAATCCTGAGATCAAAATCGATTGTTTCCCTAAACGGCCTCCATCTCTTTTACCAAACTTTTCTGAATATGGTCTGGCACGGGTTCAAAGGAGGCGAATTCTGATTTAAAGGTGGCTTTCCCCTGGGAAAGCGACCGCAAATCCGTGGAATACCCGTAAAGTTCTGCTTCAGGAGTGACCGACTTCAGGATCTGGTAGTTGTCCAGACTGTCAATTCCCAGGATCACCGAGCGACGGGATTGTAAATCCGTCATGACATTGCCCACCATTTCCTCGGGCACCTTAACCGTGAGTTTTCGGATCGGCTCGAGCAACTGGGGCCTGGCATTCATAAAGGCCTCCTTGAAGGCATGGGCCCCGGCAATCTTAAAGGAAATATCGTTGGAATCCACCGAGTGCATTTTTCCATCGTACACCATCACCCGGACATCCCTGATATAGGATCCCGTCAGCGGGCCGGACTCCATGACCTCCAAAATCCCCTTCTTGATGGACGGCAGGTACCTCAGGTCGATGACACCTCCCACAATGCAATTGTAAAAGATGAGTTTGCCGCCCCAGGGAAGTTCCACTTCCTCCTTGCCCCTGACATTAAACCCTTCGGGTTCGGGCATCCCCTCATACCAGGGTTCTATCTTCATATGGACCTGGGCAAACTGCCCGGCACCCCCGGATTGTTTTTTATGCCGGTAATTGGCCGTTGCCGACCTTTTGATGGTTTCCCGGTAGGCGATCCGGGGTTGTTCAAACACTGCCTTGACCCCGTAGACATGCTCCAGGATCCAATCCACGGTTGCCAGGTGCAACTCCCCCTGGCATCCCAGGATTTGCTGTTTTAATTCTTTGGAATAGAACACCTCCACAGTCGGGTCCTGGCTGTGGATTTTTCGCAGGGCATCGCTTAATTTTTCTTCCTCGTTCCGCTGTTCGGCTGAAATCGATTTCTTTGTCCGGGGCTCCGGATACGCTATGGGACGGATGGTTACCTTGTTGTTTTCCGCGTGAAGGGTATCGTTGGTTTCCGTATACTTCAGCTTCAGGGTGGCCCCTATATCGCCCACGACGAGCTTGTTCACCGGCTCCCGTTTCTTGCCGTCCATGATAAACAGCTGGTGCAGGATCTCGGTCTCCCCTGTCCGGGAATTCACCAATTTGTCGTTAGCCCTGACTACTCCTGATTTCACCTTGAAAAAGGTGATCTGCCCCAGGTTGGGAAGGTGAACTGTCTTAAAAACGAATAAGGCCGTAGGGGCCTCCATGGAGGGTTCCACTAATTTGCCCTCCAGGCTTTGTTCCGGTTTCAGATCTGCCGCCGCGGGGGCTACATTGTCGATAAAGCCCATTAGCCGGCCACTTCCCATATCATTCAGGGCAGATACACAAAA
>CBDUBB010000234.1:0-4415 GCA_965365265.1 uncultured Flavobacteriaceae bacterium | reverse complement strand
GCGTGTTTTCCCCCGAAAGCACGCTTTTTTAATTCATTTCAGACTTCATTAACATCTCTTACGTATAACAATAGTTAACTTTGCTTAAACAAAATATACAGTAATGAGTTCAAAGAATAAAACGAAAAAACCAGGGAGAAAGGAATTAATGTCTGCCTATATGACGGACACCCTGGAGGCAGAGCGTTTTCCGGTTTCGGTCTTTAAATTCTGCAAAGCGCACAAGATCTCTGAAACAGAATTCTACGCACATTTTGGATCCCTGGAAAGCCTGCAAAAGGAAATTTGGATCTCCTTTTTCAACCAGACGATGGAGCTGCTAGATAAAGATGAGGCCTATTCGGACTATGGGAACCGTGAAAAATTACTGAGTTTTTTCTTCACCTTCTTTGAACTGCTCGGCCTCAACAGGAGCTACATCCTTTTTGCGCTGGGGCAACAGGGGTCGCAGATGCAGGAGCTTGAACAGCTCAAAGGTCTTCGCAGGCATATAAAAACCTTTGCAAAAGAACTCATCCAGGAGGCCAATTCTGAGAAATCCAACCGGTTTACGCGGCACAATCCTGAAGTGTTTTCGGAAGGTGCCTGGCTACAGCTGCTTTTTTTGCTGCGGTTTTGGATGCGCGATGGCTCACCAGGGTTTGAAAAAACGGATATGGCCATCGAAAAATCCGTGAATACCATCTTTGATGTCTTTGACAATACGCCCCTGGAACGCGTACTAGACTTTGGAAAGTTCCTCTATAAGGAACACCTGTCCTAAATCGCATCACGCCATATGAAAAGTCTGGACCGAATCCCCACCTCTAAAATTGAACGCGCAGGCAAGCTCGTGCAGACCGGCGTAAAACTAGGGGGTAATTATGTGAAGCACTATGGCAAAAAGCTACTGAACCCGGACCTGGAACGAGATGCCCTGGATGCAGAAAATGCCCGGGACGTATACGATGGGTTGAAGGACCTTAAAGGCAGCGCTCTGAAGGTGGCCCAAATGCTGAGCATGGAAAAGAATCTGTTGCCACGTGCTTATGTGGAGCGGTTCTCCCTGGCTCAGTTCTCGGTGCCTCCCCTGTCCGGACCCCTGGTTCGCAAAACCTTTCGTAAATACCTTGGCAAATACCCGGAGGCTTTTTTCGATCATTTTGAGCCCGAATCGGTAAATGCGGCGAGTATTGGACAGGTTCACCGGGCCAGGAAAGATGGTAAATCCCTGGCCGTGAAAATACAGTACCCGGGGGTTTCAGACAGTATCCGCACGGATCTGGCCATGGTCAAGCCGGTGGCTATGCGGATGTTCAACATCAAGGGAAAGGACTCAGAGAAGTACTTCAAAGAAGTGGAGGAAAAGCTGACCGAGGAGACCGATTACCTCCTGGAGCTCAGGCAGAGCCAGGAAATTACAGCTGCCTGCTTCCATTTGGAGGGCATCCGATTTCCCGGGTACTATCCGGAGTGGTCCTGTGAACGCATCTTAACCATGGACTGGATGGAGGGTACGCACCTTGGGGAATTCACCAAGCAGGATTTCGACCGGCAGACGGGTGACAGGTTGGGCCAGGTTCTTTGGGACTTCTACATGTTCCAGATCCATGGGCTTCGCAAAGTGCATGCGGACCCCCATCCGGGGAACTTTCTCGTTGGGCGGGAAGGATCCCTTATCGCGATTGATTTCGGCTGCATCAAGGAAATACCGGACTCCTTCTACATCCCTTATTTTGAGCTTGCCAGGGAAGAAACGTTTGGGGACGGGGAGAAATTTGCCCAGAAGCTCCGCGACCTGGAAATCCTAACGCCCGAGGATTCCCCGGTCGAAACCAGGTTTTTTACGGAACTTTTCAGGGAGATGCTCCAGCTGTTTACAAAGCCTTTCAACCAGGAGGAATTCGATTTTTCAGATCCGGATTTCTGGGGCAGAATCGGGGAATTGAGTGAACGGTTTTCCAAGGATCCAAAAATCCGCAAGATGAATGCAAACCGGGGTTCCCGGCACTTCCTGTATATGAACAGGACCTTTTTCGGCCTCTACAACCTGCTCCATGACCTGAAAGCCAGGGTTCGGGTCCACGAATTCGAGCGCTACCTTCAACCGGTTGCTTTGCCCGGAAACGACTGAACTTTGAACCTGTATTTTTAGGTCAACTTCCCGTTTATAGGTATTTTTAAAGGTTGGAAGGAAAGCCCTGCTCTGCTTTCCCACAACTAACTAAACAAAGCACTATATGTATAATTCAAAGATTACCGGGCTTGGATTTTACGTTCCGGACCACGTGGTGACCAATGACGACCTATCCAAAGTGATGGACACAAGTGATGAATGGATACAGGAACGTACCGGAATAAAGGAAAGACGTCATGTGGTTGGGGATGAAGATACCACCACGGCCATGGGGGTCAAAGCCGCCCGCATTGCCATCGAACGGGCGGGTATCGACAAGGATGAGATCGATTTTATCGTATTTGCAACCCTGAGTCCGGATTACTATTTCCCGGGTCCCGGGGTCCTGGTTCAGCGCGATCTCGGCCTGCGTACCGTAGGGGCCCTGGACGTGCGTAACCAGTGTTCCGGTTTTGTTTACGGCCTGTCCGTTGCAGACCAGTATATCAAGACAGGTATGTATAAGAACGTACTGGTCATAGGTTCCGAATTGCATTCAAAGGGACTTGACATGACAACCCGGGGAAGGGGTGTTTCCGTCATTTTCGGGGACGGGGCCGGGGCCGCGGTCCTCAGTAGGGAGCAAAACCCGGAAAAAGGTATCCTGTCTTCCCACCTTCATAGCGAAGGGGAACATGCGGAAGAGCTTTCCGTGATCGCCCCCGGAATGGGCAAGCGGTGGGTGACCGACATTCTTGAGGATAACGATCCCGAAGATGTGTCCTATTATCCATACATGAACGGGCAATTCGTGTTTAAAAACGCTGTGGTCCGTTTCAGCGAGGTCATCATGGAAGGTTTAAAGACCAACCAGCTGCAGCCAACAGACATCGATATGCTGATTCCCCACCAGGCCAATCTGAGGATCTCCCAGTTCATCCAGAAGAAATTCGGCCTGTCCGATGACCAGGTCTACAACAACATTATGCAATACGGGAACACCACAGCGGCCAGCATCCCCATAGCGCTCACGGAAGCCTGGGAAGAAGGTAAAATCAAGGAGGGGGACCTGGTAGTGCTGGCGGCATTTGGCAGCGGCTTTACCTGGGGAAGTGTAATTATACGGTGGTAATCACAGCCGGGGTCCGGAATGGGAAAACAGCGTACATCACTTAGCAGCCGACTGATCGATTTTATCGAGGACCAGCCAATATTCTTTGTCGCCACGGCCATGGAGGAAGGGCGCATCAACCTTTCCCCCAAGGGTATGAAAACACTGAGGGTCCTGGACCCCAATACGGTCCTGTGGCTTAACCTGACCGGCAGCGGGAATGAAACCGCAGCCCACCTGAAGGTTAACCCGCGGATCACGATGATGTGGTGTGCTTTTAAGGGGGAGCCAAAGATCCTCAGGGTTTATGGGACTGCCAGGACCTTTTCTGGTGGCACGGCGTTCTGGGAGGACCACATAGGGTTGTTCCCCGGATATGCGGGTAGTCGCCAACTCGTGGCCGTTCGCGTGGACTCAGTGCTTATCTCCTGCGGGATGGGAATTCCCCTTATGGACTACCAGGGCGAAAGGGAGCTCCTGGAACCCTGGGCATCGGGCCTTGGAACAGAGGGGATGCATGCCTACAGACAGGCCAAGAACACCAAAAGCCTGGATGGTTACCCTACCGATATACCTATGGAAGAATAGAAAACCCTGACCTCCACAGCCAGGGTTCTCTTCGGGCAACTCCGGGGAAGGGTAACCAACCAATTCCTTCCCGGGTTGCAAAATTCCTGGGTTTAGAACAGCCCTCCGCTTCCTTGTTTGGTATCGCTGTCGCGCCTCTTGCGGGATAGGGCGCGGTTCTTCCCACTGCCGAACCGGTAGGAGAGCCCTAAATAGAGGGTCCTGCTTTCCCAGGTAAAACTCGCAGTTTGCGGGAAGGGTTGCTCGGCTGAGATATCAGCACGCATCCAGTTGAATACATCGTTCACATTCAGGCTCAGGGTACCTTTACCTTCAGCAAAACTGTAACGAGCCCCGGTATTGATCATATACATGGGCTCCTGCACAAATTGTACGGTTCGGGCGCGCCCCCGGTACATCCCAAATACCTGGAAGGTCAGTTTTTTGGTAGCCTTCAGGCTGTTGTTTATCCGAAAGTTCCAAAGAGTGTTTTCCACGGATACCTCCTCCGAAACAATGTCTTCCACACCAGGGTTGGAAATATCTGTCGGCAGGCTTTCACTGAACCCGCGCTGGGTCTGGTTATAGAGGTCGAAGCTGGCATTGACATTCCACCATTTGGTGAGGTTCAGGTTGGAGGAA
>CBDUBB010000233.1:0-4422 GCA_965365265.1 uncultured Flavobacteriaceae bacterium | reverse complement strand
CGTCTTCGATATACAGACTAAGGACGGGAGCACCGACGGCCTGGCCGGGGAGGGCTCGGTAGGCCCGGTTACCGCAAACCTCGCCCTGGAAATCCCGGTCAGAAAGGATAAATCCTCCCTGGTACTCGGCGGCAGGGTGGCCTATTCAGACTGGATCCTTCGGGCCCTGGACGATGAAGACCTGAGCAACAGCACGGCTTCCTTTTACGATGTGATCGCCACCTACACCGACCGGCTCAATGAAAACAACCGGCTGAAGGCGACTGGCTACTACAGCAAGGACCGGTTCAGCATCACCTCGGATTCCACTTTCCGGTATTCAAACCGGGCGGCTTCGGTAGAATGGAATCATACGTTTAACGAAAGGAATACCGCCTCATTTAGCCTGGCCAACAGCAGGTATGCTTTCGATATAGGGTACGAAGCTGGTTCTAACACCGATTTCAACCTCGGGTTCTCTGTGGAAGAAACAGAACTCAAGGGCCTCAACAGGTTCCGGATAGGTGACCGCCATCGTATGACCTATGGTCTTTCGGGTAAATATTATCGCCTGAACCCTGGGACCCTTGAGCCAGAAGGTCCTGATTCGGACGTAGGTTTCCAGGAAATACCCCGTGAACAGGGGCTTGAAGGTGGGTTGTTTGTCTCAGATGACTGGGAGGCTACCGAAAAACTCAGCCTGAGTGCCGGGGTCCGCCTATCGTTTTATACCGCCCTGGGGCCTTCTGATCAAACCGTTTATGCCCCCGGCCAACCCAAAAATCCCACCACGGCCATAGACACCCTCACCTATGGCAGTGGTGAATCCATAAAGACATACGGTGGGCCCGAAGTCCGTTTTTCTGCCCGCTATTTGCTGGATCCCAGCCTGTCTGTAAAGGCCGGCTTCAGCAATATGTATCAGTACATCCATACCCTAACCAATACCACTACTGTTTCGCCCATAGACACCTGGAAGCTAAGCGACCCCAATATTCGTCCTCAGACCTCCCAGCAGGTTACCCTCGGGTTCTTCAAAAACCTGGAAGATGGGCTGGAGGCCAGCATCGAAGGGTATTACAAATGGTCTCAGGATGTGCTTGACTTTAAGACGGGCGCCCAGATCCTCCTAAATGACGCCATTGAAACCGAAGTCATACAGGGAGATGGAAAGGCCTATGGCGTGGAATTTCTCCTGAAAAAGACAAAAGGCAGGCTAAACGGTTGGCTCGGATATACCTATTCCCGTTCCCTGATCCGTTTTGACAGTCCTTTTCCGGAAGAACGCGTAAATAACGGGGAATTCTTTCCTTCCAACTATGATCGGCCGCATGACATCAGCCTGATAGCAAACTACAAATTCACCCAGCGCTACAGCGCCTCCCTGAATTTTGCCTATCAGACCGGGCGACCGGTAACCTATCCTATAGGACAATTCAATTTCAACAATGCGGATTACGTGTTCTACAGCGACCGGAATGCCCAGCGTATCCCGGATTACATCCGTCTGGACCTGGGGATCAACATAGAGGGCAACCACAGAAAGAACAAGCTGGCCCATAGTTTCTGGACCATCTCGGTGTATAACGTCCTGGGAAGGAACAACCCCTATTCGCTGTTTTTTGTAACGGAGGACGGGGAGGTAAAGGCCCTGCAGAGTTCGATCTTTGCCATTCCCATCCCTTCCATAACGTATAATTTTAAATTTTGAGAACAGGTACTTCAGGATAGCTCATGAAAAAAATTGCGTACATCTTAGGTTTCATCTTGTTGTTGGGAAGCTACGCCTGTATTGAGGAGGTGGATATTGAAACAGATCTGGAGTCTTCCGTGGATCTGGACGATATCCTGGTCGTGGAAGCCACTCTCACCGACCGGCAGGAATTTCAGCAAGTATTGCTCAGCAAACCGACCCCTTTGGGCGCTGACACGGTTCGGGTCAATGAGCAAAACGCCCGGGTGGTTGTGGAAAGCTCGGGAGTATCCTATACCTTTTCGGAAATAGCCCCCGGCACGTACCAGTCCGATCAGAGCTTTGCAGCCAGCGCCGGTAATTTCTATACCCTGAGAATCACCCTTGCCAACGGTTTGGAATATGCGTCGACCCCGGAAAGTTTGCCCGGAACTTCCGTTATTGATGATATCTATGCAGACCGTATCACCTCAGATACAGGAGTCGACGGGGTGGGTATATACGTCGACAGTTCCACCCCGGACACCCAATTCGGAAATTATAAATACACCTATGAGGAAACTTATAAAATTATAGCTCCAAACTGGACGGCCTTTGAATTTGAGATTCTCAACGACGGAACTGAGCCGGGCTCTGTACCTGCCGTCCAACTGGTCCCGAGGGCCCAGGAAGAAGAAGTGTGTTACAACACCGTGCCTTCCAACGAGGTACTACTCTCTGAAGGAACAACCCTGGTGGACGGACAGTCCGTGGGGAACCTCATTCGCTTTGTGGGTGGCGACAATCCGATTATTTCCCACAGATACAGTATTCTGGTCCGGCAGTATTTGCAATCCCCGGAAGCGCACAGTTTTTACAGAAGCCTTAGGGATTTTTCTTCAAGTGACAATATATTCAATCAGGTTCAGCCCGGGTTGCTGGAAGGCAATATCAGCCCGGTGGGAGAAAGCAATTCGTTCGTTCTCGGATATTTTGAGGTGAGTTCGGTCGCAGAATCCCGACTGTTTTTTGACTATGTGGACTTTTTCCCGGGGGAACCGCTGCCACCGTATTTTGACGATTTGAATTGTGAACGTTTTATCACCCCCTTGCTGGGAGACCCCTCACAGGACGGGTTTGTACCTCCAAATGTCACCTGTGGACAGACCTTGCTGGAATTACTGGCAAAGGAGGAAATTGAGTTTTATCTGGATAACAATATCCCTCCCGGGGAATGTCAGGGACCCTATATTGTTACTTTCAGGCCCTGTGGGGATTGCACAGCTCTTGGGAGCAATGAGGTACCAGAATTCTGGATCGAATAATCAACCGATGAAGCTGACTTTAAAATTACTACTAGCATGCGCTCTTTTCCTGACCGGTTTCAGGACAGAGGGGCAGGTGCGTATCTCCAGTGAGGATGAACTTGAATTGTTAAAGACCACGCCCATGGAGACCATCTATCTGCATGGGAATGCCACCCTGTTCTTCCCGGGGGAATACCTTTATTACAGTCTGTATACCATAAACACCCGGACCTACCGGCTCAGTGATATCAGCAAGGTAGCCTATGTGCAACTGATCGGAGAAAACGGAACCATTGTTTTTACCCAAAAGGTATCTCTTGACAGCGGCAAGGGGCAGGGGGATTACTTTTTCCCTACAGACCTCCCTTCCGGAAATTACAAATTGGTGGCCTTTACCCACTGGATGAAAAATGCAGGGCTTTCCCAATTCTATCGATCGGATATAACCTTTCTGAATCCCTACCGGTCTGACCAGACTGTGTTTATGGATTCAGGAGCCGGGGCAACCACATGTTACAACGGCATAAACGGGGCCATAGAAAAGCCCGCGGAGGTACCTTCGAACTCGGAATTGGGTCTGGAACTGGAGCAAAGCACCTTTGCGCCCGGGGAAGCAGCTAAACTCGAATTGCGCAATTACAAGGGAGCCCTGGGCAACGGCACCTATTCCCTTTCCATCCGAAGGGTTGACGAATTTCCACATGCAGACAGGGTTTCAGCTACCTATTATGCCCGCCGGTATCCGGACCTGCAACAGACGCTGCCCCAGGGGGTAAACGACATCCTGGCGATCCCGGAACAACGGGGCGAACTCATTTCGGGCCAGCTTTTTGAAAAGGACACCAAAACCCCTTTGAAGAACAGGTTGCTTGCCCTTTCCCTGCCGGGTGACAATTTTCAAATCAAAAAGGCCCTTACGGATCTCGAAGGTAAATTTTACACCTATGTAACCAGGCCCTTTCAGGGACGAACCGGGATTGTGGAACTTTTGCCTCCAGGCAGGATTCCCAGCACGTTTGAATGGAATACCCCGGCTGCCTGGGAGGGAGAGATCCCATGTTTTTACCGCTTTGACCTGAAAGCGGAAATGGCTGAGGCAATCCGCCAGAGAAGCGTTCTCAATCAAATAGAAAACAGCTATTTCGAGGTAAAGCCGGATACCCTCCAACCCCGAGAGACATCGGATCTCTTTGAAGGAGAAACCCCTATTATCTATAACCTGGATGACTATACGCGTTTTCCAACACTGCGGGAAACCGTGATTGAAATCCTGGAACATGTCTGGATCAAAAGGGGTGAAGACGATGCCGATAACATCATGGTCTATCTCCCCGGGGAGTCTGCTTCTTCCCAAGCCGGGTCAAAAAGGGCCATGGTCGTGGCAGATGGCGTCCTGGTTCCCGACCATAGTGCATTCCTGGAGTATGATGCGCGAAAAATCAATTCAATAAAGGTAATCAGGCA
>CBDUBB010000232.1:0-4457 GCA_965365265.1 uncultured Flavobacteriaceae bacterium | reverse complement strand
CCTGCCGCTGCTGGCAGAAGACCGGTTATCCCCAAAAAAATGGCAAAAGCAACAAAAATTGGCTGGAAGGTGGCGGCTGCCCTTGTGATCGCCAACATGATCGGCACCGGGGTGTTTACCAGCCTGGGCTTCCAGCTGGTGGACATACAGAATTCCTGGTCCATCGTTATGCTTTGGGTGCTCGGGGGCGTCATGGCCCTGATTGGTGCCTTGTGTTATGCGGAAGTGGGAAGTGCTTTCCCCAAATCAGGAGGGGAATATGTCTTTCTCTCCCGCCTTTACCACCCCTTCCTGGGCTATCTGGCCGGCTGGGTTTCGCTCTTTGTTGGTTTTGCCGCCCCGGTGGCCCTGGCAGCCATGGCGCTTGGGGCCTACGGGTCCAATGTGGTGGACGTCCCACCGAAATACCTGGCCCTGGGGGTCCTGCTGATCGTTTCTGCCATTCACTCCTTCAACCTTCGCGCCAGCAGCAGGTTCCAGGCCTGGGCCACCTGGTTCAAGGTGCTGCTGATCGGATTCCTCATAGGTGCCGGAATGCTGATCGGACGGGAGGCAACCGCCCTGGACTTTTCCTCAGGCTGGTCTTCTGAGATCCTCACGCCCTCCTTTGCCATCGCCTTTGTCTATGTAAGCTATTCCTACACCGGGTGGAACGCTGCGGCCTATATCATCGAAGAGGTGGACCAGCCAAAGATCAACCTTCCCAAAGCCCTGGTACAGGGGACCCTCCTGGTAATGTTGCTCTATGTGTTGTTGCAGCTTGTATTCCTGAAACACGGCACCCTGGAATCCCTTCAGGGGGTCCTGGACGTGGGCCATGTCTTTGCCGAAAACGCATTCGGGCCCGGGGGTGCTTCCCTGATCAACCTCCTGATCGCCTTCTTTCTGATTTCCAGCATAAGCGCCATGGTATGGGTAGGCCCCAGGGTTTCCATGGCCATGGGAGAAGATTACCGATTTTGGGGGTTTCTGAAACGAAAGAACCGTCATGGGATCCCGGTAACCGCCATTTGGTTCCAGACCGCAATAAGCATGGTCTACGTGATTACCGGCACCTTTGAAAGTGTCTTGCTCTACTGCGGGTTCATCCTGCAGCTGAGTTCGGCCATGGCTGTGGCCGGCGTCTTTGTGCTGCGAAAAAAACAAATCGCCCCGGACCGGTTCAGGTCGCCCTGGTACCCCCTCCTTCCTGTTTTGTTCGTGCTGCTCAGCCTCTGGATCCTCGGGTACCTGCTCGCCAACCAGCCTCGTGAGAGCCTTACAGGCCTTTTGATCCTCGCCGTGGGTGCAGGCACCTATTTCCTGTCAAAAAAACGACCGGAGCGATAGGCTATTTTTTTGAAAACACCATGTAGACGAGTTTCTGGGTATCCATGCCATAATCCGCCTTCATTCACTATCAGCTCCTTTACCGAGCCGGCCTCACATCCAAAATTGGGCTGTTTGTTGAACCGGTAATTCTCATTGTCTGCCAGGCTTCGGTTCCAGCGTTCCCGGATCCGTTCGTTCCGCCCCTCAACGGACAGGGTCTGCGCGGAGGTTAGGCCACATCAGGCCAGTGCCAGCACGGACATCAGAATTCTGATTGCTTTCATGGTTGGGTTGTTTCGCGTTTTTGCAGTCATTGAAAGAGACTTAAAAATACGGCTATGTGAAGGCATGATGCCCGTATCCCGGAAAGGGACTGAAATTGCTTTCTTTTTCCTCTTTTTCGCCTAAAAATCCCTATCTTATACCAAACCCGGGGATACCTATTCGCAATCATCCTTCAACCCCCGGGATACGTTTGAAACAGTACCAACTCAAAATTTAGTACCATGGGCATCTTCTGGGACATCATGCAACAGGACGAACTCGACAAACAGGAAAAAAAGGCACAGAACCTCGAAGAGCGTGTCGAACAACTGGAGGCCGATCTGGCCAACACCCGGGTACTGCTAAAAAAAACCCTGGTGGCCCTCGAACAACACCTTTCCCGCGACATTGACGGGGATGGCGTTACGGGGGAAGCTTAACAACAGGGTTTACCTCCTCTCTCATTGGATACCATAGACATCATCACCCTGGTTGCGATCATCCTCTTTGCCAGGCTGGGGATCAGGCTTTTGATTCGGTACCTAAGAGATAAAAAAAAGGAGTAAGGCGAATACTCCACCTTAAACCTTGAACCTTAAACCTTGAACGGATTTAAACCCTCGATGCATCCACCTGCTGCTGCGCACTACCAGCCCCCTTCTGCACCCGCAACCACAGAATCCCCAACACCCCCGAGATAAGGGAGCCCGCCAGGATCCCCAATTTGGCCACCTGCACCAGGAAGGGGTCTTCCAGTGCCAGTTCGGCAATAAACAGGGCCATGGTAAAGCCAATGCCCGCCATGAACCCAAGGCCGGCAATTTGTTTCCAGCTGCTGTGCTTTGGAAGTTCCCCCAGGCCAGAGGCCACCAAAGCCCTGCTGATAAGGAATATGCCCCCGAATTTTCCGAGGACCAGCCCGGCGATTACCCCCAGGGACACCGGGTGGGTGAGCATCCCCCACAAGTCTCCCTCGATGGTCACCCCTGCATTGGAGAGGGCAAAAAGGGGCAGCACCCCGAAATGCACAAAAGGGCGGATATTGTCTTCTACCCGCTGCAGGGGCGGGAGGGCCCGCTTGCTGTCGTAGATGATCTCCTGGATCAGGTCTACCTGTTTCCTGCTCAGGAAGGGCCCGCCCGTAAACAGGGTTCGGTTGAACGCGCGGATATGAGTAAGCATATGCTCCCGGAAAGACCGCTCGGTAAGAGAGGTCCTGGCTGGAATGGTCAGGGCCGTCAGGAACCCGGCAAGGGTGGCATGGATCCCGGATAGAAGGAGGGCTACCCAAAGCCCCAGCGTTCCCAGGATGAGGTAAAACCAGAAACTGCGCACCCCCAGCAGGTTTCCTGCTACCATCAGCCCAAAGTACACGCCCCCCACGATGAGGTTCGAGGGCTGTATCCCGGAGCTTAGGAAAAATGCGATGATCAGGATAACGGCAATGTCATCTGCCGTGGCCACGGCCTTGAGGAAGGTCCTTGAAGGTTGCCCGATATGGGCCCCGGCAAGGGTCAGCAGGCCCACGGCGAAGGCAATGTCCGTGGCCATGGGAATGCCCCAGCCAGATGCGCCCGGACCCCCCCAGTTAAAGGACAGGTACAGGGCGGCCGGAAGGAGCATCCCCCCTATAGCCGCCGCCAGGGGCAGGGCCGCTTTTTTAGCCGTGGAAAGGGCCCCGCTGATGAACTCCCGCTTTACCTCAAGGGCGATCAGGAAAAAAAAGTAGGCCATCAACCCGTCGTTGATCCACCGGTGCAGGCTTTCGGTGATTTTGTAATCCTCAAAACCAATGGTCAGCTGCGTTTTCCAGAGCCTGTGGTACGAGTCTGACCAGGGGGAATTGGCCCACACCATGGCCAGGAGCACCATCAATAACAGGGTAATCCCAAGGGAAATCTCCCGGGAAAACAGCATTTTGATCCTGGAGGTCAGTATGGTAGCGGGTTCCCTTCTCATAGGAACCTTAATTTACGATAAAAAGGGATTAAAACCTCGGGATTTAGCAATCCCTGAATCCTATGTCATTTCGAAGGAGGGCACAGCCCGACTGAGAAATCTCCCCAAGGGCGTACTGCACTTCGTCATGAGATTTCTCACGCACTCCCGATAGCTATCGGGAGTGGTTCGAAATGACAGGGGCCTTCCTTCACCTGTTGCTCAATTTCTGGCAATCTTCTAATTTGCAGAAGCTATTCCTTCCAATGAGCTGTAATGACCCTGGAAGATCCACGACTATTGATTAAACCCTGTTTAATCTCGAACATTCATCTTAAAACAACCAACCCATCATGAAACATTTCATCTTCATTTCGATGCTTCTTCTGACAGCAAGTGCTCAAGGTCAGTCCAAAGACCTGGAAATCCTGATCTCAAATTTCGAACGGGGCAAAAAACTTTCCATGGAATACATTGAGGCAATGCCCGGGGACTCTTTTGATTATAGGCCGGCAGAAGGGTCACGCTCTTTCGCAGAACAATGGTTGCATCTCTCACAAGGCATGATCGGCCTAAGCTCAAATGGGAGCGGGCTCACCAAAATCTTTCCGGGAGAGAACCTTGAGAAAACCCCAGCCTATCATAGCAAGGCTGAGGTACTCAGAATTGTGGCTGAAAGTTACGATTTTGCCATTTCTGGGATCCGACAGATGAATCCGGAGACCCTTGACGAAATAGTGGAGCGAGGGCCCTTCAAGGTAAGTCGGATCGAATGGATCCGAAAGGCCAAAGAACACAACGACCATCACCGGGGCCAAACGGCAGTGTACCTTCGCCTGAAGGGCATCACCCCTCCCCAGTACCAGTTATTCTAACGTCACATTAAGTTTTCTTAAAAATTTGTTAATAAAGTCGAAATTTTGTATTTTGGTGTTCAACACCAA
>CBDUBB010000231.1:0-4468 GCA_965365265.1 uncultured Flavobacteriaceae bacterium | reverse complement strand
CTTCCCACCTCCAGGGTTTCGGGCAGGCCCCGGTAAAGGACTTCGTCTCCCAGCACTTCTATGGTGGTGGCAACCCCGTGGTAGACCTGTTCCAGGTTGACCAGCTTTCCCCCGTAAACCTCTGCAATGGCCTGTTGCCCCAGGCATACGCCAAAAATGCGTTTTTCTGGAGCATAGCGCTTTATGATGGCCTTCAAAAGACCCGCCTCGTCGGGGATTCCGGGGCCTGGGGAGAGTACTATGTTGGTGTAGGGGGCTACCTCCTCCAACCGCAGCTGGTCATTCCTGCGCACCCGGACCCGGCATCCGAGCTCTTCCAGGTAATGCACCAGGTTGTAGGTGAAGCTGTCGTAGTTATCAATGACCAGTACTTCCTTCATCTCTTGAGGGATTCGGCGATTTCAAGCGCCTTGCTCAGCGCTCCTAGTTTGTTGTAGGTTTCCTGAAGTTCCGCCTCCGGGTCCGAAGCGGCGACCAGCCCCGCCCCAGCCTGATAGAACAGTTGGTGGTTTCTGCTCAGGAAGGTGCGTATCATGATGGCATGGTTGAAATCCCCGTCAAAGGCCATGAACCCAATGGCTCCCCCGTAATAGCCTCTGGAGGTTTTCTCATAGGTCTCAATCAGTTGCATGGCGCGGTGCTTCGGGGCCCCGCTAAGGGTTCCGGCGGGAAAGGTGTCCGCCACCACCTTCATGGTCGGGATCCCCTTCTTGATCTGCCCGGTCACCTTTGAGACCAAATGGATCACGTGGGAAAAATACTGTACTTCCCGGTAGGTCTCCACGGCTACCGCATGCCCGTTGCGGCTCAGGTCGTTCCGGGCAAGGTCCACCAGCATGACGTGTTCGCTGTTTTCCTTCCGGTCTGCGGCCAGTTTCCGGGCAAGCTCGGCATCCTCCTCGTCATTGCCTGTCCTTCGGAAAGTACCCGCAATAGGGTGAATCTCCGCTTTTCCCTCTTTTACTACCAACTGGGCTTCCGGGGAACTGCCAAAGATCTTGAAATCCCCATAGTCAAAGTAAAACAGGTAGGGGGAGGGGTTGATGGACCGAAGGGCCCGGTAAACGTTAAACTCGTCCCCCTTGAAGGCCTGGCTGAACCTCCTGGAAAGCACCAGCTGGAACACATCCCCCCTGGCACAATGCTTTTTGGCCAGTTCAACCTGCTCCAGGTATTCCCTGTCCTCAAGGTTGCTCTCCCTGGGCCCCTCCCGCCGGAAGCGGTAGGTGGCAAAGGTTTGAATGGACAGGATCTGTTCGAGTTCTTCAAGGTTGTTCGTGCCATCAAAGCTATGGGCGAACAGGTATGCCTCGTTCTTGAAATGGTCGATCGCGATGATGTTCCGATACACGTTGTAGAGGAGGTCCGGGATAGCCGGGGAGTCCGGCTTTTTGGAAATGTCGATATCCTCGAAAAATCGAACCGCATCGTATGAGATGTACCCGAACAACCCATTGTTGATGAATTTGAACCCGTGGTCCTCCACGCTGAAATTGCCGGCGAACTCCTGGACTTTCATGGCAAGGTCGGTCTCCGGGGTGATCTTTGAGCTCCTGGAGTGGCCGTCCGGAAATTCCTCGAAAAGGTCGTCCCCGGTTACCCGGATGGTCGCGATCGGATTACAGCAGATGTAGGAGAAGGAGTTGTCATTGGCATGGTAGTCACTACTCTCCAGCAGGATGCTTCCAGGGAACTGGTCCCGGATTTTCAGGTAGACGCTGACAGGGGTAATGGTATCTGCCAGGATTTTCTTGTAAAAGGTATGTAAAGGGTACTTCATGTACGTTGGTTTGAAATAAAAAAAGGCCTGTCGTGACAGACAAGCCTTATATCTCAGATACAAACAGGGCTCAGGTCACAACCTTTCGGGTCCTGACTTCCACCACCAGTTTGTATGTGTATTTCGTATCATCGGCTCAAATATAGAAAGGAATATTTATTTGGCAAATGCTTCCCAAAAAAATAACGCCGGGTTGCTCCGGCGTTATGATTTGGGTGAGGGGAGGTCTTAGAATTCCAGGTCCACAACCAGGTCGAATTCGTCATAGATGGTCTTGTCACCGAGGTCGTCAAAAAAGCTTCCGGATCCGTAGCGAACATCGTATTCGGCACGGTCAACCTTAAGGGTGGCGGTAGCTTTGCTTCCATAGACAGACACATCAAAAGTCACGGGTTTGGTGATGCCTTTGATGGTCAGGTCTCCGGTTACTTCATACGAGTTTTTACCGGTGGCCTTAACGTTAGTGAAGACCATTTTTGAAGTCTGATGGGAAGTCACGGAGAAAAAATCGTCGGATTTCAGGTGGCCTTCCAGTTTCTGTTTGTACTCTCCTTCAAGGTCGGTACAGATAATGGAAGTCATGTCCACGACAAATTCTCCCCCTTTCAGGGTACCATTGTCAAATACCAGGTCCCCTGATTTCAGGGTAACAGTACCTGTGTGGGAACCGGTTACCTTATAGGCTTTCCAGGTTACGGTACTTTCGTCGGCTTTGACGGTTACAGTTTCTTCTGCAACAGGTTGTGTCGCAAAACTTCCAGCCGTAAAAAAGGCCAGGGCAAGTGTTAAAATGGAACGTTTCATTGGATTTGATTTAATGTATTAATGAGTGATTAAAATTCTTAAATGTGAATAAAAAGGGATTCTTCCGACCTCCGTACTTTTTGATAGTGCTGGGTGTCGTCGGCTTCAGATCGGTACCCGATTGGGACGATAAGGGCGGTGGTCAGTCCTTGTTCCCTAAGGCCCAGGATGTCATCCACCTGATCTTTATCAAAGCCTTCCATGGGGCAGGCGTCGATGCGTTGCACTGCTGCCGCTGACAACAGGTTTCCTAAGGCTATGTACGCTTGTTTTGCGGTCCACTCAGCTTTGGTGGTGGTGGGTAGATCTAGCAATTTGGATTTCATGAAATCCGCATAGCCGCTAAGGTTTTGCAAGGGAACATTCCTCGTTTGGGAAACTTCTTCCAGATAGGAATCTATTAGTTCCCCTCCGAAATCAGCTTTATTGGCAAAAACCAGAACATGGGATGCCTCTGTGATTTGCGGTTGGTTCCAGCAGGCAGGGCGCAACTGCCCGCGCAGGCTTTCATCGCGGATTACGAAAATTTTATAGGGCTGCAGGCCGTAAGATGAGGCACTCAGGCGTATGGCGCGGAGTAGCGTTTGCAGATCTTCCCCGGAAATGCTCCGGGTCGGGTCAAATTTTTTGGTAGCATACCGCCATTCCAGACTTTCCAAATAGTCGGTGGTAGTGGTGGGTCTTGCTGTTTCTGTATTCATTATAATAGGCTTTAAATCGTTAAACTATGTCTAAAAGGTCATTGAGCTGCCTGAGTTGAGCTTCAGTAAAGGAGCCCATCAGCTTTTTTTCTGCGGCATCCACGGCCCGGTCCATTGCACTGAGAGATTCCATTCCCTTTTCGGTTAGCCTGATCTCTACTTTCCGCCGGTTTTCCGGGCAGGTATTCCGCTGTACCAGTCCCTTGGCTATCAGTTTATCCACCAACCGGGTAGTATTGCTCATGCGACTAACCATGCGGTCATTCAGCGTGCTGAGATTCGCCGGTTTCCCCTTTTGACCTCTGAGAATCCGCAACACATTGAATTGCTGCAGACTAACCTCAAAAGGTTTCAGAGCCTGTGCCATCTGATCGCCTATCTGTATGTTGACCAACATAAGGTGAATGATGGTTCGCCTCTGAAGGGGCAGGGGCTGATCAGTCTTTATGCGGTCTTCGACATTCATGTACATACAACAATTGTATATACAAATATAGTATCATTTTCTTGTTCAACCATAATCAACCACCCTAAATTTTTGTTAATTTAAAGGGAGTGGAATCGGAAGGCCCCTGTTTCAAGGGGTACGCGGTTGCGCAACCTCCTTATAAGTTTCCTGTTGTGCTTCACGGCCCTGCTGAATGGGGATCCGGTTCTCCTGGAATCCACCTGGGCAATCGGTTGTTCCATAAAGGCCTGAAGGGATATGCCGGTTGGGTTGGATTGTGTATTTTTGTATAAACCCTTGAACTCTCATCATGGCTGATCTCACGCAAGAAGAATGGCGTTCCAGACTGGATAAGGATGATAACGCCGTCATCATGGACGTTCGCACCGCAGAGGAAATGGAATCTGGTTTCATTCCTGGCGCGATTCACCTGGACATCTATAAGCCCCAGGAATTCCTGGAAGAACTTGACAGGCTGGATAAATCCAAGCACTATTACGTCTATTGCCGGTCGGGCAACCGGAGCGGGCAGGCCTGTGCCCTTATGAATGCCAGGGGTTTTTCAGCAGCGTACAACCTGATAGGTGGAATGATTGACTGGGAAGGTGAAGTCACCTACGAATAAGCAGCGGCAGGACGACCCCATCAGGGCCCGGCAGGAACAGACCGAATCCATAGGTCTTTTCTACCGGATACTCTACTATTTCCAAAAAAGGGGTTTCGAGGTTTCCCGCC
>CBDUBB010000230.1:0-4488 GCA_965365265.1 uncultured Flavobacteriaceae bacterium | reverse complement strand
GCGCAGCATCCAGTTGAAGACCCGGTCACTGTTGCACCAGGGTTTGGCTGTATTCGGTTCGTTGGCCTTGAAATACCGGTACGCATTTACAGCCGTGAACCAGTGCCGGCCCGCCTCATTGATGAAAACAGGATGGGGCTGACCAAATTCCCTTACCAGCCCGTAGGAAAGAAGACTGTCCTTCCCCCCACTGCTCAGAATGGCATATTTTGAATAATCGGGAGGGGGATAGTTGTCTGAAAAGGGCTTCTTTGGGATTGCCCCGGGGCTGAATTTAAGATGGGCCAGGGTATACTTTTTCCTTTTCCCCACCTCCAGGGGTTTATACGAGGGCTTGATGAATTCATTGTCGGTTAGGAGCTTGCCCGTCAGGATTTCCCGGCTGGTGTTTTCGAGCATATTTTTAAGAAAAGCCCGGTCTGTGGCATCAAAGTACCCTTCCAGGACAATCTCCTGGCAGAATAGTCCGTAATTGAGGGCTACCTGAGCAACCATCATACTGGCGAGGTTCCGGTCTGATGAGGACCCGGGATCGAAAGTGGGGGATTCGTAGGAATAGAGTAGCTCTGTGGAGGCTTCCTCCCCATCAGGCCTGACAACCGTGTAGGCGGCATGAACTCTTTTGGGTTCCACGGTCACGGAATGCACGCGGAGACTCTTGAGCACACACAGGTCTTCCAGCTGTTTCATTTAAGGTATCCTTTAACTACTTCTGTGAGGCCATGGGGGCCATCTGCCAGGACATCAAAGACGGGAAGATTGGTTTCTTTCCGAATGGCGTCGCAGGCATACCCGATTTCCTCCGGTTCCATGCCTTCATGATTGATGGTAATTGCGATGACCTTTTTGCCAGATATCAGTTCTATGGCCTGAATCTGCTGGGGGAGGGGATGAATCGGATAGCCGGGAAAGCCATCGTATTCTTTTCTTTTGGGGGCGTGCTGCAGGATCACGTAATCCGGCCGACCTGCGGCCAGGATTTCGAATCCTCCGGGATAAGCAGGATTCATAAGGCTACCCTGTCCTTCGATGACGATCAGGTCCGGGTTTTCATTGCTCCAGGCCTGATATACTGCATGTTCGATTTCCCCGGAAACGAAATCGTTGATGCAACTATCCATGATCATGCTGTACTTGGCCCCCTGCAGCCATGCTGTTTGTCCGGTACCCACCATTTCCGCCCCGAGGCCCGCCTCCCTGAATCCATGCACCAGGATCCAGGCCGTAGTGCGTTTGCCCACTGCGGAATCTGTACCCAGTATGGCTACCTTCAGGCATCGAACCTTTTCGATCTCCCCTGTGAAGAAATGGAGATCTTCCCGCTCCGGAGTTCTCCGAATGTCCCGGAGTTGACATCCATTTTCCCTGGCCAAGCCTGAAATATTAGGGTCTTTGTAGAGGAAATCATGCAGGCCGCTGTCCACGTTTAGGCCATGGCGAAGCGCATCCAGGATTGCAGTCCGTGCCGAATTGGGCAAACGGCCCCCATCCGGGGCCAGGCCGATTACAAAATAGGAAACCACATCTTCCCCGAGCTCCTGCAGGGCTTCATGAAGGTTCGAAAAAACAGGGATTCCCGAGTGTTTTCCATCCAGAACCTCTCCGGCGTCCCGGCCGGCATACGTGCTGTCCAGGACTCCGAGCACCCGGTAGCGTTCCGTGAAACGGACCAGCCCATGGGCTGTTTTTCCATTCGGAGTATTGAAGGCCCCTTCGGCGTAAACCAGGGCGTTTCCATCTATGATTCGATTCATGGTTTGGTTTTCTTAAAGCGATTGTTCAGAATTTAAGCCCGCCCCTAGTTCCTTGCTGTAACCAGGGCTACGAACCGGTCGTGCTCCATAGGATTTTTACTGTGTTTCTCCAGGAGTGCGATCAACCCTGCTGTGGCTGCGGGCAATACCTTTATGCCATCGTTTTTCAGCAACAGGGAGGCCATTTGTTTCATTTTCTTGTCACTGACATGAACCGCATAACCCTCTGACTGCCAAAGGGCGTACAGGGCTTCATCCCCGTCAAAACTGTGCCAGTTGATCAGGGGTTCATTGATTTCAGTTTCCCTGATTTTCGAGGGATCGAGGTCAACACAGTGCTTAAGGCCCTTGTTGAAAGAGGAGACGATCGGGTTTTTGTTGCTCGAGGATCCTGCTATAAAATGAGGGATGCGGGAGGTTTTCCCCCTTTTGTAAAGGTTGACAAACCCACGGTAAACCCCTGCCAGCAAGGTTCCGTTTGAAACAGGACAGGCCACGTATTTCGGCGCGTCCCTCAATTGGTCATATATTTCAAAGGCAATCTCGGAATAGGCCTTTAGCTGAAGGGTCGTATTGGTCCCTCCCGGATTGGCGTCATACAGGTCCATTTCCCGGGCTTCGCGGCTTGATGCCTGAACTACTTCCTCGTAGGTTCCGGCAAGACGAATGATCTCTGCCTTGTAATTCTGCATTTCCTGAATGCGCTCGGTGTGATAGGTGGCTGGAATATAGATGCGGCATTGCAACCCTGCCAGGGAACATGCAAAGGCCATGGCAACACCATAGTTCCCAC
This sequence comes from uncultured Flavobacteriaceae bacterium, assembly GCA_965365265.1. Classification (GTDB taxonomy): domain Bacteria; phylum Bacteroidota; class Bacteroidia; order Flavobacteriales; family Flavobacteriaceae; genus Robiginitalea. Next base: position 1,941 of record CBDUBB010000230.1, on the reverse strand, counting down.
AGGTAGCCATGGCCACCGTTGTGAAACCACGGCGCATGGCATCGTAAACCTGGGCGAAAGCAATACGGTCTTTCTGGGTCCCGGTGGGGTTATCCCCCTCGAACTTGATAAATAGCTGTCTGAGACCGTGGTCGCGCTCCAGGTTTCGAAGCCTTGTAAGTGCTGTATCACCCACTTCCAGATTGATGATATCTTCCAGGGATTCAAGCCGGTCTGTAATGGAAAGGGACTGATCTGTCACCTCCCGGCTAAGGTCCCTGATATCCCTGGTAAGGTTAATGGGTTTGGGGTGAACCCCGTCCAGCATGATTAGGGAAGCTGACATAATTAGATAGGTACAGGGGAAAATACCTGTATATTAAATGTACGGAAATAAACGGTGGATTTGTACTAGACAGGTAACTTAAAGTTTACCCAATTTTTTAAGCACCAGTTCCATTTGTTCCTGCTGTTGGGTGCCGATTACATAGCGCCCCCCATCCTTAAGATACACCGCCAGGCCTTTGTTTCCCCGGATGTTATACACAGTGCCGTATTTGAAGCTGAATCGCAGGCCGTATCCCACAAAGCCATAGGTAATGGGTTCCACTTTTTCTATTTGGTCCCAGGCAAATACTTTCCTGGAGATGGGCCGTAGCCTTACCCGAATGCCGCGCTGGTCAATTTCCGTCCTCAATTCGAGGTACAGGAAAAACGCCACAAAGGCCAAGCTTCCAAGGAAGAAAATCCACAGCCCGGTATCGGACATGGGATTGCTTCCCCAGGGTTGTCCCAGATGCACCTGTTTGTAAATACCGTATATGGGCAACAGGACCAGCCCTGAAAGAGCGACCCATAACCACCACTGGTTGAACCTTTGGATTTCTGTAAAGGAATGTCGTGCTGTATTCAAAATATTCCGCTCATGGCGGGATAAGTCTGGGAGTTTCTATAACTTACCTGTCTTAAAAATCAACCAAAAGATACAGAAATCTGTGGAGATTAAAGCGACCCCTTTAGTAAAGATATTGGTGCTTGCAAGTGTACTGTTTTTCAGCTGCAAGGAAGAAAAACAGCAGCTGTCACAAACAGAAGTAACTCCGCCTGAGGGTATGGCATATATCCCTTCCGGTAGTTTTCTGATGGGCGGCAAATCCGAATGGGCCGAACCGGATGAATACCCGCGTCGGAAGGTAGGGGTCTCTGCCTTTTTTATGGATAAATCCGAAGTGACCAATGCCCAGTTTGCTGAATTTGTGAAGGCCACGGGGTATGTGACCACCGCGGAGCGGGCATTGGATTGGGAAGTGATGAAGAACGAATTGCCCCCGAACACTCCCAAACCCCCGGATTCGATCCTGCAGCCAGGCTCGTTGGTTTTCCAGCCCACGGAAGGCCCGGTGGACCTAAGGGACCTTAGCCAGTGGTGGGAATGGACGCTCGGTGCTGACTGGAGGCATCCGGAGGGCCCGGGCAGTTCTATTGAAGAACGGATGGACCACCCGGTAGTGCATGTTTCACTGGAAGATGCAAAAGCTTACGCCCAATGGGCAGGGAAAAGGCTTCCCACCGAAGCCGAGTGGGAATGGGCCGCCATGGGAGGCCTGGAGGACCCGATCTATCCCTGGGGGAATACCCCATCGGAGCAGGCTTCCACAAAGGCGAACTTCTGGCAGGGAGTTTTCCCTTTTCGCAACGATTCCCTGGACGGATATGTGCGAACTGCGCCCGCCGGGAGTTACCCCGCCAATGGGTATGGGCTCTACGATATGGCGGGTAATGTCTGGGAATGGTGTCAGGACAAGTACCGGGCGGACGCTTACTCTCTTGAACTTTCGCCGGAAGAGTCTTTTGATCCGGCCGGCCCCAGGGATTCCTACGATCCGGGAGACCCACTTGCAGAGAAGTTCGTCCTAAGGGGCGGGTCCTACCTTTTCAGTGACAGCTATTGCAGTGGCTACC
>CBDUBB010000229.1:0-4489 GCA_965365265.1 uncultured Flavobacteriaceae bacterium | reverse complement strand
CAGCCTATGCACAGCTCCCGCTTACACTTGGCGCAAAGGCGCTTCCGCCCCAGCAGGCCGAAGTGCCGGCCGCAGTGGCAGCACGGCATCCAGCCCGCAAGCAAGCCTGCGTTCCCGTGTCCGAAAGCGCGGGGCGAAGAAGACATGCCCGCCAACCAGATGCTCAAAGAGATCCGGGAGAAGGCAGAATTGCTGGAGATCGACCGGAAGTTCCTCTCGCGTTCCCTGAATGAAGGGTTTTCCGGAGGGGAGAAAAAGCGAAACGAAATCTTCCAGATGGCCATGCTGCAGCCCAAACTCGCCATCCTGGACGAAACGGATTCCGGCCTGGATATCGATGCGCTTCGCATCGTGGCCAATGGGGTTAACAAATTGCGCAGCAAGGATAATGCGGTTGTAGTGATCACCCACTATCAAAGGCTCCTGGATTACATCATCCCGGATTTCGTCCATGTAATGCACGACGGGAAAATCGTTAAATCCGGCACCAAGGACCTGGCTTTGGAACTGGAGGAGAAAGGATACGACTGGGTCAAGCAGGAAGCTGTACTGTAAATTGGAAAGGACTGGATCGCGCAGTGTAACGATACGAAAACTATGGAGCTAAAAGAAAAATTAATCGCCTCTTTCATGGCCTTTGAAAACCAGGTTGACATGAACAACCCGGTTCACGAGATCCGCTCGGAGGCCCTTAAAACTTTCGAGACCAAAGGGTTCCCGCACCGGAAACTGGAGGCCTGGAAATACACCTCCCTGGACAGGCTGCAAAAGGTGGATTTCAGCCTCTTCCCAAAAGAGGACAACGACCTGGAGTATCGGGACGTGAAGAAATATTTCCTGGACGAGATGGACACGTATAAGATCGTGTTTATCGACGGGATTTACAGTTCCTACCTCTCGGAAACCACGCATGACGGCGTCGATATCTGCCTGATGAGTGCTGCCCTGACCAAGCCCATGTACCGTCCGATTATCGAGGTGTATTTCAATAAGGCAGCTTCCCGGGATGACTCCATGACATCCCTCAATACAGCCTTTACGCGGGAAGGCGCCTTTATCCATATCCCAAAGAACAAAGCACCCCGCAAGCCGGTTGAAATCCTGCATTTCTCCACGGGAAATGAAGCTGCCCTGATGCTGCAGCCCAGGAACCTGATCATAGCCGAAGAGAATTCGGAGCTCCAGGTGATCGAACGCCACCAGAGCCTGACATCCAACGAAACCCTGACCAACTCTGTGACGGAGATCTTCGCGGCAAAAGATGCCATCGTCGATTATTACAAGGTCCAGAATGACAGGGAATCTGCAAGCCTGATCGACAATACCTATATCGACCAGAAAGGAAACAGCCATGTGAGCGTGCATACCTTTTCCTTCGGCGGAAAACTCACGCGAAACAACCTCAACTTCTATCAGGACGGGGAGCACATCCAATCCACCCTGAAAGGGGTGACCATCCTTGGGGAAAAGCAACATGTGGATCACCATACCCTGGTACACCACCAGCAACCCAATTGTGAGAGCCACCAGGACTACAAGGGCATTTTTGGCCAGCGATCCACAGGCGTTTTCAACGGAAAGATCATCGTGGATAAAATTGCCCAGAAGACTAATGCATTCCAGCAAAACAACAACCTGCTGATCAGCGATAAGTCTACGGTCAACACCAAGCCGCAGCTCGAGATTTTTGCAGACGATGTGCGCTGTTCCCACGGATGTACCATTGGACAGCTCGATAAGGATGCCTTGTTCTACCTGCAGGCGAGGGGGATTCCGAAAAAAGAGGCATCCGCTTTGCTCATGTACGCCTTTGCGAACAACGTCCTGGAAAGTGTGCGCATCCCGGAGGTCAAAGAGCGCATCAACAAATTAATCGCCAAAAAGCTGGGGGTTCGGCTGGGGTTTGAATTATAACCCCTCCTTTCGGGTCTTATCGATTCGGAAACCTCCTGGCTGGATGAAGCCGGCACTTACCAGAGGCCAAAGTCAATCTATTCAACCCTATGTTTGACGTTACCGAAATACGGAAGGACTTTCCGATACTGCATCGCCAGGTCAATGGTCAACCTCTGGTATATCTCGATAATGCCGCCACGTCACAAACCCCAAGGCAGGTCATCGACACCATCGTGGATTACTATTCCCGCTACAATGCCAATATCCACCGGGGGGTGCATACCCTTTCCCAGGAGGCTACAGATGCGTATGAGCAGGCGAGGATCAAGATCCAAAAGCATTTTAATGCCGCCCATGCCCATGAAATCATCATGACTTCCGGCACCACCGAAGGGATCAACCTGGTAGCCCAGGGGTTTACAGGATTCCTGGAGGCTGGTGACGAGATCTGGGTTTCCGCCATGGAGCACCATTCCAACATCGTTCCCTGGCAAATGCTGTGTGAGCGCACCGGTGCCAGCCTACGGGTAATCCCTATGAATGAAGAAGGAAGCCTGATCCTGGAACCCTTTAAGGAAGCCCTCTCGGAACGCACCAAACTGGTGTTCTGCAACCATGTTTCGAATGCGCTGGGAACCGTCAACCCAATTGAAGAAATCATTCAAATGGCCCATTCGGCCGGGGCTGCCGTATTGATAGACGGAGCTCAGGCCGCACCTCACTTGCGTGCCGATATGCAGGAACTCGGTGTTGATTTTTACACGGTCTCTGCCCACAAGCTTTGCGGGCCTACCGGGGTGGGAGCCCTTTACGCCAAAGAGGAGTGGCTCAAAAAACTCCCTCCCTACCAGGGAGGTGGTGAAATGATCTCCGAAGTGACCTTCGAGAAAACGACCTATGCAGATCTGCCGCATAAATTCGAGGCCGGCACTCCCAACATTTGCGGAGGCATCGCTTTCGGGGCAGCACTGGACTATCTCAATGGGATCGGGATGGAGCAAATCGCTAGCTACGAGGATGAATTGCTGGACTATGCCACAGAGTCCCTCCTCCAGATTGAGGGGCTTAAAATTTACGGGCTGGCCGCCTGGAAAACGGCAGTGATCTCCTTTAACCTGGAGGGGATCCATCCATACGATGTGGGCACCCTGCTGGACAAGATGGGGATTGCCGTCCGCACCGGGCACCACTGTGCGCAGCCTGTCATGGATTTCTATAAAATCCCCGGAACCATCCGGGCGAGTTTCAGCTTTTACAACACGCGCGAGGAGGTGGACCGTTTGGTACAGGGGGTGGAAAGGGCACGGCAAATGCTGTCCTGAAAAACAGGGAATTGCCTAAGGCTTTGAATAAGCCTGCTGCAAATCGTATTTTTGATAAAATGTTTCAGATGCAAATCGAAGAAATTCAGGAGGAGATCGTATCGGAGTTTTCTATGTTTGACGACTGGATGCAGCGGTATGAATACATGATCGAACTCGGTAAGTCCCTCCCCAAAATAGAGGAGCAATACAAGACGGACGAGCACCTGATCAAAGGCTGCCAGAGCAGGGTTTGGGTACATGCAGACCTGGAAGACGGCAACGTGGTGTTTACCGCGGACAGCGATGCCATCATCACCAAGGGGATCATCGCCATCCTGATCCGGGCCTTCAGCAACCAGAAGCCTGCGGACATCCTGGCTGCCAAAACGGAATTTATCGATGAGATCGGGCTGAAAGAGCACCTGTCCCCTACCCGGGCAAACGGACTGGTAAGCATGATCAAACAGTTGAAAATGTATGCCCTCGCATACGAAACCCAAATGGAGTCGTAATAACTCCTTGCGGGTAGTAAAATGGAACGTATGGAACAGGATACTATAGATACCCAGGAACTCGGAGAGAAGATCGTCCGGGTCCTGAAAACTATTTATGACCCGGAGATCCCGGTGGATATCTACGAACTTGGATTGATCTACGACGTCTTCGTCAATGAGGCGTACGAGGTCAAGGTCCTGATGACCCTGACTTCCCCCAATTGCCCGGTAGCTGAGTCCCTGCCCCTGGAGGTGGAGGAAAAAGTCAAATCCCTTGACGTGGTAAAGGACGCTGAGGTGGAGATCACCTTCGACCCCCCCTGGACCCAGGATCTGATGAGTGAGGAGGCAAAGCTTGAACTCGGATTATTGTAATCTGCACCTGCTATGGAAGGGGAAATTGTTAACCGTGTTTCAAAAAGCCCGCTGGTCACCCTGGACCTGGAAGAATACTATCCCAAAGGGGAACGCTGCGGCATCGACCTCAGCCAATGGCTGGAAGAGGGCCTTATCCTGAGGGAGAAGGAATTCAGAGATGCCCTGAAATCCCATGACTGGGAAGCTTACAGGGACGCTTACGTGTACCTGTTCTGTAGTACGGATGCCATCGTCCCGGCCTGGGCCTTTATGCTGATAGGCGCCCACCTGCAGGGAATTGCCTGTGAAGTGGTGGTCGGGTCCCGTGAACTGCTGGAAACTGTGGTTTTCCGCAAAAGCCTTGAAGCACTTGACCCGGAAACGTACAGGGACCGCCCTGTCATCATCAAGGGCTGCAGCAACCTTGCCGTTCCGCCG
>CBDUBB010000228.1:0-4504 GCA_965365265.1 uncultured Flavobacteriaceae bacterium | reverse complement strand
CAAAAAGAAGATATTGAAGTTTCCGGGTTTCTCACCGCCACCATCGCCTGGGGCAACCGCCTGAGTATCATCCGCAGCGGGCATCGGATGATGGAATTGATGGACCAGGCCCCTTACGACTTCGTTATGAATGCCTCCGAGGGGGAACTCAGCCGGATGGAAGGGTATGTGCATCGCACCTTTAATAACCTGGACCTCAAATGTTTCATCCTAAGCCTTCGGCATCTTTACCTGGAATATGGAGGAATGGAAAACGTATTTGCCCTTTATTCGAGGCCTGAAGGGCTGCAGGAGGCCATAACCAAGGTGCGAGCCCGCTTTTTTGAGATCCCCCATCCAAAACGAAGCGAAAAACACTTTTCGGACCCCTCCAGGGGATCCGCTGCCAAACGAATCAATATGTTCCTGCGCTGGATGGTCCGTCCCGCGGATACCGGGGTGGATTTTGGAATCTGGAAAGGGCTGGAACCCTCTCAGCTCTCCTGCCCCCTGGACGTACACTCCGGCAAGGTTGCCCGGGCCCTGGGTTTGCTCAAAAGAAAACAAAACGACGCCCGTGCCGTGGCCGAACTTGACGCTGCCCTCCGAAAACTGGATCCGGAAGATCCGGTCAAATACGACTTTGCCCTATTCGGGCTGGGCGTTTTTGAAAAGTTTCAATAGGTCGTTTTTAGCCTCCAAACCCGTATCCTTCAGGAAGTTCAATAGGAATGCTGCGACCGCCTTCCCGGATGGAGCGGTAGATCGCCCCGACAATCACCATGTCCCTGCGGCCCATTTCGCCCGGGGCCCGGTTGGGGGTGCCCTCCAGGATATGCCTGGCGAAATCATCCATCTGAAGCATTTGCTGGCTTTCATGGGGGAATGAAATTGGACCTTCCGAAGAGCGGCCGCTCAGGGGGCCATAGTTATTGGCGGGCTGCAATTCGAACCACCCGCGGTCACAGGAAGCATAGAGACGGTTGGCGGAGGCATTGTGTGAGGTCATCATCTGACCCACCGTACCCCCGGGAAAGGAAAACTGGGCCGTTACGGTCTCGTCGGTTTGCCCGAAATAGTCCGGACGGGTGCTGAACTCCTGTGCGCTCACGGACACCGGGTTTTTCCCGGAACTGTAGATACAGCTCTGTATGGCATAAACCCCCATGTTCATAAGGGCTCCACCCCCTGAAAGCGCCTTGTTAAGGCGCCATTGGTCTGGGTTTCCCCTGGAAATATAGGCTGCTTCCGCAGAGACAAATCGAACTTCCCCAAAGGTCTTTTCCCGAACAAATCGTTTCACTTCCCTGGTGTAGGGCTCCGAATGGAGACGGTATCCGACACCCAGCTTTACCCCTGCTTTTTTACAGGCATCGATAATAGCGTCGCATTCCGCCTCATTCAGTGCCATGGGCTTTTCACAGATCACGTGTTTCCCCGCCTCTGCAGCCCGGATGGAAAATTCGGCGTGCATGCTGTTGGGAAGCACAACATAAACGATGTCGATCGCATCATCCGAGGCAATCTGGTCGAAGTTTTGGTAATTGTAGACATGCTTTTCTCCTATCCCGTATTCCCGCATCCATTTGTCGGCTTTGGCAGGGGTCCCGGTTACGATTCCGGCCAAATGGCAATACTTCGTGTTTTGAAGGGCCGGGGCCAGTTGATAGGTACTGTAACTCCCAAGTCCAACAAGGGCTACCCCGAGTTTTTTCCCTTCCTGGAAGGGGTGGGTCCGGCCCAACGCCAGCGGCATTCCCGATACCAGGAGTCCTCCTGCCAGGGATCCCGCCAGCGCACTGAACTTTCTGCGGCTGATCTGTGTCATAAGCTGGGTTTTCTTAAAGATACAAACTTTACCCTATCAAAAACAGGCACCGACCGGTGTATTTTAGTGCCAAAAGGGGGTCCGATCCATACTAAAAATGCTATTTTTAAGGCACACTAATCTCCACAATTACATGAAACAACTTTTATATCCCTTTCTAGCCCTGTTTTTTATCTCCGTATTGACTATTCAGGCCCAGGAGCGCAAACTCCCTATAGACACTGCCGTTGTCACAAAATCCAGTGTAACGGTTAACGGAGAAAGTTTTTCCTATACGGCCGAAACGGGCACCCAGCCTGTCTGGGATGAGATGGGTACCCCCATTGCTTCCCTCCATTACACCTACTATACCCGCGACAATGTCAAGGACCGTGCCTCCCGCCCCCTGTTGATCTCCTTTAACGGAGGGCCCGGATCGGGTTCCGTTTGGATGCACCTCGCCTATACAGGCCCCAGGGTCCTTAAAATTGATGAGGAAGGCTACCCGGTGCAGCCCTACGGAGTGGCCGAAAACCCCTATTCTGTGTTGGATGTAACGGATATCGTATACGTGAACCCTGCCAACACGGGTTATTCCAGGACGATCCCGGAGAGTGGGAAGGACGTAGACAGGGAAAAGTTCTTTGGCATCAATGCCGATATAAAATATCTGGCCGAATGGCTGAACACCTTTGTCACCCGACACGACCGCTGGCGTTCCCCGAAGTACATTATTGGCGAAAGCTATGGGGGAACACGGGTAATGGGCCTTTCCCTTGCCCTTCAGAACCAGCAGTGGATGTACCTGAACGGGGTAATCATGGTCTCTCCGGCAGATTACAAAGTGATCCGGGTGGGAGGACCCGTGAGCAGTGCTATGAACCTCCCCTATTACACAGCGGCGGCGTGGTATCAAAAAGCCCTCTCCCCTGCCCTGCAACAGAAAGACCTGCTGGAAATCCTGCCCGAGTCGGAGGATTTCACTATAAACAAACTCATCCCGGCCATTGCGAAAGGCGGATTCATCGACCAGGCCGAGCGGGACGAGGTTGCCGAAAAGATGGCCTACTATTCCGGGCTGACCAAAAAGGAAATCCTGCAGCATAATCTGGATGTGCCCACTTCCTATTTCTGGAAGGCATTGCTGCGGGACCGCTCCGGCTACACCGTTGGTCGGCTTGACAGCCGTTACCTTGGGATTGACCGGATGCTGGCCGGAACGCGCCCGGATTATAATTCCGAACTCACCTCCTGGCTGCACAGCTTTACTCCTGCCATCAATTACTACCTGCAGGAAGTTCTTAAATTTAAAACGGACATCAAGTACAATATGTTCGGCCCGGTACGGCCCTGGAACAATGAAAACGACAATACCCGGGACAACCTCAGGCAGGCCATGGCCCAGAATCCCTATCTGAATGTCCTGATACAGTCCGGGTACTACGATGGGGCCACTACGTATTTCAATGCGAAGTACACTATGTGGCAGGTGGACCCAAGCGGCCGCATGAAGGACCGTTTTGAGTTCAAAGGGTACCGCAGCGGGCACATGATGTACCTGCGCAGGGAAGATCTCAAACAGGCCAATGAGGACCTGAGGGCGTTTATTCAAAGAACCATGACTGGTGGAAAAAGTGCTAAATACTAATATCATGAAACCATTTAAACTATTACTAATTGCATGCCTGACCCTGTCCGGAATAAAAGCCCAGGAAATCCCGCCTGCGGAATGGCAGATCAAGACCGCCCTGATGGCCGTGCCTTCTGATTACAGGGAAGGCGCCAAGGTCTATGGATACGATGAAAGCGGGAACCTGGTCACCCTCAGGGAAGGCAGCAACGCCTATATCGCCCTGGCGGACGACCCGAACACCAAGAGTTTCTACACAGCCGCCTACCACAAGGACCTGGAGCCTTTCATGGCGCGGGGAAGGGAACTGCGCGCCCAGGGAAAGGAGGCGGATCAGGTATTTGAAATCCGCGAACAGGAGGTGCGGGACGGCAAATTATCCATGCCCGACCGATCCACCCTCTGCGTATTTACCGGGGATATAGATCCGGAAACCGGGGAAGTCGAGAACCCGTATGTGCGGTATGTGTTCTATGTGCCCTTTGCCACAGGGGAATCCACAGGATTACCTACCACCCCCACTCCTCCGGGACACGCCTGGCTTATGGATCCCGGAACACACAGGGCGCACATCATGATTACCCCACCCAGGAATAAACAGTAAGAACCCGTTGCGGACGTAAACTGCCGATTTAGTATATCAGCTATGAGGTTCCCAACGACTTCTCTAAGTGGTTTATGCATGTTTTTTTCGTTGCTCAGCACAGGGGCAGGCCTGTCCCAGGACTGGCCGAACCTGCAGGAATACCAGAGAGCGAATGCGGCACTCCCCGATCCGCTTCCAGGGGAGCAGCGCGTTGTTTTCCTGGGCAATTCCATTACAATTGGCTGGTTGCACACCGTTCCGGAATATTTCGAGGGGAAACCCTATGTCAACCGGGGTATAGGTGGGCAGACCACCCCGCAAATGCTGCTGCGGTTCCGTCAGGATGTCATCGATCTGAAGCCCAGGGTGGTTCTGATCCTTGCAGGCACGAACGATATTGCCGGAAATACCGGGCCCATGACCCTGGATCAGATCCTGAATAACCTTAAATCCATGGCCGAACTGGCCCTGGCAAACGGTATTGAACCTGTGATGTGCTCGG
>CBDUBB010000227.1:0-4506 GCA_965365265.1 uncultured Flavobacteriaceae bacterium | reverse complement strand
GTAGAACCTTCGTCCTCTTCGCATTTGTTCGGTCTCGTTGGGGGGCACCGGTTCGGAGAAAATACGGAAGTCCCGGTTGCTCACCACGCCGTCTACACCCCGGATGTTTCCGATCATGTCATTGTTCAGTACCCCGATGAGCTCCCAGTTGTTTTCTTTGACGTATTCAGCCAGTCCGCGGCCGCCAAAAAGCCCCTGTTCCTCCCCGGAAAGCCCTGCATAGACAATGCTGTTGTCAAAGGTGTATTTGGAAAGGACACGGGCTGCCTCCAGGGTTCCCGCCATCCCACTGGCATTGTCATTGGCACCGGGGGAATCGGAGGTGGCGTCATTCGGATCACTGACCCGGGAATCGATATCCCCGCTCATCATCACATAGCGTCCCGGGTTTTTGCGCCCCCTTTGAATGGCAATTACATTGACTACCCAGACATCCCTTGGAATGCGCTGGTTTTCTTCTGCCTTCACTAGGTTTTTCTGGTAGAAGACCTCCAGACAACCCCCGCATTCGGCAGCTATCTTATCGAATTCCGCCTTGATCCACCGGCGGGCGGCCCCGATCCCACGGGTCTGTGAAACCGTATCGCTTAGGGTATGCCGGGTGCCAAACCCGGCCAGGGTAGTGATATCCTGTTCGATTCGTTCTGCCGAAACCGTTTGGATGATGTCGTAGATACGCGGGTCGGTTTGCGCCTGAACGAGGTTTAAGGCGGTAAGAAAGGCGATTACTAGGTATAGTTTTCTCATGGTAGTGAATTAGGAACTATTTTTTCAAAATGTATATAATGCCTGTAGCAAAGCGGGGTACGGTTACAAGGAGGAAACCCGTGCCCGGGTCCCGTTATCCCGCGATGTCCCTTCCTATTGAAAGGGGTATTGAGCCCACATAGATAGCAAAATGACGGGAATAGAGCAAAAATTTTAGAGATCCGGATATGGTATATTCTTTAGGCCCATGTGGTACACAGGCACAAAACAAGGCAAGATTAGGAGGAACTCCAGAGCCCTGGCGTCACCGGCCGGCGGGCACTCTTCCAGGCCTGGGCAGACGGCCATAAGCGTAGCTCCGAAGGCAAAAACCCCAACTTTGGATGCTTCCAGGGTAGGAAGAACCATTTAATTCTCACCTTCGATGACCATGGCCAATTTCCCCCGATCCTTATCATACGCCAGGCGGGTTATAGAAGCTTTAGGAAAATCCAGTTCATAGAAACTGTTCCAGGAATCATCCACATGCCTGTTAAAACGCAACAATTGGTTTCCACTTCCGCAGATTAGGACCTTTTCGGTAAGCCAGCAAATATCCTGAACCCCTTCCGGAAGGGCTGCGATGATCTTGTTGGCCCCCGAAGTCGGATCCATGGATTTCAGGATTCGTTTACCATTCAGATTCTCCACGTAACTGATGCTCCCGGATCCGGGTATCTGCAAAAGTGACCGTCCCACGTCCTTCTGATACGTGTATTTACTGTCGTCCTTAAAGTTGACCACCACCAGATCCATCCGGTCCTCAACCAGTACGGTGCAGACCAGCAGGTCCGGGTCAACCCAAAGGTGATATCCGATTTTTAGCCCCTCCACCAGGAGAGTCGGTTCCCCGCCTGTAAGCGGGTATGCATACAGGCGCTGCAGGCCGGTGGTATCCAGCCGAATGGCTGAAACCGCTTCCCTCCCCGGGATCTTTAAGGGGGAATATTCACTTCCCCCCGGCGTATTGGAAAGCCAGGAAGTAGTTCCTCCCATCGGGTTGTAGCGCGCAATATCCGTTTGTCCGTTCCGGGTCCGGGCGTACAGAACTGTCCCGTCTTCCAGATAGGAAGGCTGGTTGTCGTACCCGGGATTGTTCGAAATATTTGAGGGGCTGGATACCGAAATCGTTTCCCGATCGATTTCCAGGCCGGCCAGATATACTTCTGTTTCCGGCTGTCCATAGGCGAGGAAGCCACTACATAGTGCACCTATGAGAAACGGGAGATTGGAACACCAATGTGTTCTTTCAGGGGTGTTGCCTATGAATCTGAACATTGAACCTTACTTAAAACCCCTGGAAAGTAGCCAATTGTCTGCAGTTCTACAACTATGCCGCCTGTCCCTGAGTCATACGTCGGCAAAGCGGCGCACCAGTTCCCGGGCGGCCCCGATCCCGTCCAGGTAATAGCGGGCCTGGGTTTTCATGCGGCCTACCTTTACGGTAACGGCATCCCTGGGCAACTCCTGGAACATGAATTCGTCTGTCCAGTCATCTCCAATGGCAAAAACGAAATCGTAGGATTTCCGTGCGATCATCCGCATGGCAGCCCTGCCTTTATTGACATTGCTGCTTTTGATCTCCACTACCTTGTTCCCGTTCAGGACGCTCAGGTCGTAGTTGGCGATCAGGGAGGTGAGCACAGTATTGAGTTCTGAGGCACGCTTTTGGCCAAAATCCGGGTCCGTGCTCCGGTAATGCCAGGCCAGGGAATAGTTTTTGTCCTCGATGAAGGAACCCGGAGTCCGGTCTACAAAAGATTCCAGTACCGGCCGGATCTTGGGCATCCAGTCGTTTTTGACGTTCTCCAGGAGCTCAAAATCCCGTCCTTCTTCCGAAATCCAGACCCCGTGCTCCACGATCATGTTGTATTTCTTGCCGTCGAACCACCTTCCCAGGGTATCCTTGTCCCGGCCACTGATGATATAGGTGTCTGTCCGGTTCTGGGCGTAAATGGCATCCAGAAGATTGATGAGGTCCGGATCCGGACTGGCTTTCTGAGGGTCGTTCTTGAATCCTGCCAGGGTTCCATCGTAGTCCAGGAACAAAATCCGGTTTTTGGCATTGCGGTACTGTTCCAGAAGGGTGTTGGTCAGATCGATGGTCAGGCGGCTGGCCACATAGGGGGCATCCTGGTTTTTCTGGGCCAGGAGGGATTGCATAAAGTCCAGTGCCCATTTTTCCACATTGTATCGTTCCAGCCTCTTCTGCATGGGGGCGTTCCGCTCTTTTTGCTCCTCGACCGGCATGTTGATCGCCTGGTAGAGGGAATCCGCTACCTGCTCAAAATTATTTGGATTGATCAGCAGGGCCTCATTCATTTCATTGGCCGCTCCTGCCATCTCGCTTAAGATCAGAACCCCGGTTTGGTCCGTCCGTGTGGCGATATACTCTTTGGCAACCAGGTTCATCCCGTCCCGGATCGGGGTCAGCCAGGCGATGTCACAGCTGGTATAGAGATCGACCAGGTTGTCAAAAGGAAGGGAGCGGTAGAAGTACCAGATGGGCGTCCAGCTTACGGTGGAGATTTCCCCGTTGATCCGCCCGACCAGCTCATCGATTTCCTTTTTCAGGAGTTGGTACTGGGGGACCTTGGAACGCGATGGCACCGCCAGGATAATGAGCCGGACCTTTTCGCGGTACTGTGGATATTTCTGAAGGAAGTATTCGAAGGCCTTGATCCGTTTTGCGATTCCCTTGGTGTAATCCAGCCGGTCAATGGACAGGAAAAATTTGGCAGTGGGCGTGGACGCCTTATGGAGATTTAGGCGACGCTGCAGGTCAGACTCTTCCCCTTGCTTTAGAGTGGCGTGTCTGAGGGCTGCCTCGTGGAATTTTTTATAATCGATCCCCATGGGGAAGGAATCTACTTTGGCAACCCGGTCTTCCAGGTGAATTTCATTGAAATTGACCTCCAGCCCCAATAACCGCCGGACCGAACTCAGGAAGTGCCTTTCGTAGTCGTAGGTATGGAATCCGATCAGGTCGGATCCAAGCAGGCCTTCCAATACCTCTTCCCGCCAGGGGAGGGTCCGGAAGATCTCATAGGAGGGGAAGGGGATGTGCAGGAAGAAACCGATGGAGAGGTTCGGTCGTTTCTCGCGGACCATCCTGGGCACCAGCATCAGCTGGTAGTCATGGACCCAGATTACATCCTCCTCGCCGGCTTTCTCAACAACAGCTTCTGCAAATTTCCGGTTTACCGCCTCATATACCTTCCAGTTGGCCAGGTCGAATTCGGCGTATTCCAGGAAGTAATGGAAAAGGGGCCAGACGGTCCGGTTGCTGAACCCAAAATAAAACCCGGCCACCTCCTGCTGGCTCAGGGGCACCTTGCTGCACCCATGGGCTGCCAGAGCAGTGTCTATGTCGGGCTCCAGGGCTTCGGGAATCTCCTCCCGCGTGAGCCCGCTCCATCCGATCCAAAGGCTTTCCCCTTCCTGGTGAACTGATTTCATTCCCGTGGCCAGCCCTCCGACGCTGGGAATGGCTTCAATTTTGCCTTCGCTGATCTGCAATTGCACGGGGAGTCGGTTGGAAATTATGATGGTTTTGCTCATTCCTGGGGGTTTTTTAACCTGTTTTGAGTCCATTTTGCCTAAATTTCGGCAAATTGTGGCGCATAGCCAATAAATTCGGAAGAATTCAAGAAATCGCAAACAATGGATAACCTGGATTATGGAATTATCGGAAATTGCCGCTCTGCGGCACTGATTTCCAAAACAGGTTCCCTGGACTGGTGCTGCCTGCCGGAATTC
>CBDUBB010000226.1:0-4546 GCA_965365265.1 uncultured Flavobacteriaceae bacterium | reverse complement strand
ATCTGAACAAGAGCTTCCCCCGGTCATAGGCATTGATCATCTGCAACCGGTTGAATTGAGGCAATTCATCTCTGAACAGGAATTTTTCAATTTCTCCGGTATGCGGATTGATCTTGTTCAGTCCTTCCTCCCCGGACCAGTTGAAGGTGGGGAACCATATATTCCCCTCTTCATCCTCGAAAGGATTGCTCACCCATCCTTCAGTTACGGAATTCGGATCATCGGGATTGTGAAGGTAGGAGGTCAGGGACTGCTTGGGAGGAATGCAAAACAGGCCGTAAGTGCCTGTTCCCAGCCAAATATTCCCCATCTTATCCTTTAGGAAGGCATTAAAGGGCCTTGTGATCGGGTTGTTGGTGGCAAGGAACTGACCTGACTGCAGATCGAATAATTCAATGCCATCCCGGTGGCTGATCCAAAGCCTGGTGTCGTCGACACCAATCCGGACAGTCCAGTCGGTTGTCCCGTTGAATTCGGATTGAAAGTCCCTGAATTCTATACGGTCGTTCTCCAGATCCATTTTCCCAAGTCTCCACTGATTGGTCACAAACCAAAGGTTTCCTTCCCTGTCCCATACCATATCGGGAGGCAATTCCCGGTCATGCCATGGAAATTTGCCCAACTCGGCCCAGTCAAAAAACGTCATTCCGCTGGATTTGAGGATAATAAGTCCTTGATTGCAGGTAATCCCAATTTCACCCCGTTCATTGGCCGTCATCTTGTAGACATTCTGAACGGGATCGCCATTAGGCAGGTTGATGACTTCAAATTCTTCCTCCGTTTCACTGTATCTCAGGAGGCCGGGATAATCATCATAACCGGTACCGGAATTGATGCCGAAATAGAAGGTGCCTTTCCCGTCGGACTCAATATTTGCAACCATCGGCTGGGCATTTGATGGATACTCAATGACATCGTTTAGCGGGAAGTTTTCAAACAGCCCTGTCTGTACATCGTGCCGGTAGATCTTGTTCATACTGCCGATCCAGATGTCCCCGTTTCTCCCTTCCGCAAGTTTATAGAGCAACAGGTCATCGATGGTAGTGGAATCTTTGTTGTCCGGATAGAAATTCCTGAATTCATATCCGTCAAAGGTGAGCAGGCCACTGAACGTGGTGATCCATATTTCCCCGTTCCGGTCCGCCAGGAGGTCTGTGATGATCATCCCGTTGAGTTCCTCGTAGTGGTTTACACGGCTGAAGGGATTCTGTCCATATCCCCAAAGGGATAAGAACAAAATTAGAAGGAAACCTGAACGATGTCGGATCATACAGGTAAAGTAATAAAAAATTCGGTGCCGGTTCCCTCTTTTGACTCCACCGTCAATTGCCCCCCATGCCCCTTGGTCACAATATCGTAACTCATACTCAGCCCTAATCCGGTGCCCTCCCCCGTAGGCTTCGTGGTAAAGAAGGGCTGGAAGATCTTGTCACGGATAGCATCTGGGATGCCGCCCCCGTTGTCCCGGACGGATATTTCCACGCCTTTAGAGGTTTTCCGAGTGGCTACCCAGACAGTGGGCTGATATCCTTCTTCTCCTTTTTCCTTCCGTTCACTAACGGCATGGAAGGCATTGGTAATTAAGTTCAGCAGCACCCGGCCGATGTCCTGGGGAACCACCTCTACCTTTCCGATTTCATTATTGAAGTCGGTTTCCATGGTGGCGTTGAAGCCTTTGTCCTTGGCCCTGAGCCCATGGTAGGCCAGGCGGAGGTACTCGTCTGCCAGGGCGTTGAGGTTTGTGGGTTCCTTCTTGCCGTCCCCGCTGCGGCTGTGTTGGAGCATGCCACGGACAATGCTGTCTGCCCGCTGGCCGTGGTGCACGATCTTCTCCAGGTTCTGGATAACATCCGAGGCAATGTGGTCTGCTTCTTCAGTATCCCCCTTTTTCAATTCGGCCTTCATCTCTTCCAGCAGCTCCCGGCTCACTTCCGAGAAGTTGTTCACAAAATTCAGGGGGTTCTTGATCTCATGGGCGATCCCGGCGGTAAGTTCCCCCAGGGAGGCCATTTTTTCAGCGTGGATCAGTTGTGCCTGGGTGGATTTTAAGTTTGAAATCGTTTTTTCAAGGGTTTTCTTCTGGGTGTTGATCAATTCGTTCTTGGAAACCAAAAGCTGATTCCGTTTTCTGGACCGGGTATAGTAGACTAGCAGCAATACGGCGAGAATGATGCTGAAAACGAACAAGGCGATATAGGTGGTATTCTCTGCCCGTTCCTTTTCGAGTTCCGATTCCCTTGTGGCCAGTTCCAGATTTTTCTTTTCGATCACATAGTCGCTTTCCAGCTGGGTCAGTTGATTTTCCTTGTCTATCGTAAAAAGGCTGTCCTTCAGGGAATAGTACTTTTCGAGATATTCGGACCGTCCCCGATAGTCCCCTTTCTGGCCGAACAGCTCGGCCAGGTTTTTGTAGTTTTCCAACAGGCCCTGGTCCATGCCTGCTTTTTCGGCGTAGGAAAGACTGTTGAAGAATGCCTCTTCAGCCTCCGCGTACTTCCCTCCCTGCAGGTAGGTTGAACCCAGGTTATTGTAGAGGATGGTCAATCCGAAATAATCCGCCCCTGAATCATAGATAGGCAGGGCTTCCTTGAACCTGTCCAGTGCTTCATCTGTCCTACCCAAATGCTTCAGGGTGAGGCCCAGGTTGACCAGGGAGGAACCTATAGCGCCTGAATCACCGGTGTCATATGCGATCTTAAGGGCTTTTTCCAGGAAAACCCGAGCCGAATCCAGTTTGTTTTGCTGGTCGTAGATTACGCCTTTGTGATTGTACAATTCGCTTAACTGTACGCTGTCCTGCTCCCGGATCAAATAAGCTTCCGCCTGTTGGAGGTATTCCCGTTGTTTTTCGACGTCATCATTTTTCAGGTAGAGGTTTGAAATCGACATATAGGTATTGACCAGCCTCCAGGGATCATCCATGGCTTCATAGATCCGAAGGGCCTTCAGGTACTGCTCCATGGCCCCGGGCAAATCATCTTTGACGCCAAGGGTATAGCCCATGCTGAAATGGATATTTGCCATTTGCAGGCTGTCTTCGGACCGGATGGCGGACTCCATGCCATTTTCAAAATATGCAAGAGCCTTATCCTGGTTCAAATTCTGGTAGTAATACCCGAGCTGTTTGTTCAGATATACGCGGGCACTGTCTGTGGAGGCGGTATCTAGTTGATTCAGTAATTCGGAGAGACGGTTCTCCTGTGCGGACAAAAATGGCAGTATTGTGAAAAACAAAACTGGCAGCATTTTGAACTTCAAAGCTGGTTTCCCGATCAAAGCGTTTCGGTTTGGGTTTTAAAATGTATGGTGAAGGTGGCCCCTTGATTTTCTGTGGTTTTCACCTCCAGGGATCCTCCGTGGCCTTTGGTGATAATGTCATAACTCATCGAAAGCCCCAGCCCGGTGCCCTCCCCCGTAGGCTTGGTGGTAAAGAAGGGCTGGAAGATTTTGTCCCGGATAGCATCGGGAATGCCGCCTCCATTGTCCCGGACAGATATTTCCACGCCTTTAGGGGATTTCCGAGTGGCTACCCAGACAGTGGGCTGATAGCCTTCTTCCCCTTTTTCCTTCCGATCGCTGACCGCATGGAAGGCGTTGGTGATTAAGTTAAGCAGCACCCTTCCGATGTCCTGGGGAACCACCTCTACCTTTCCGACCGCATTATCGAAGTCGGTTTCCATGGTGGCGTTGAAGGTTTTGTCCTTGGCCCTGAGCCCGTGATAGGCAAGCCGTAGGTATTCATCGGCCAGGATGTTGAGGTCCGTAGGCTCCTTCTTGCCGTCACCGCTGCGGCTATGCTGCAGCATGCCTTTGACGATGCTGTCGGCCCTTTGTCCATGGTGGACTATTTTTTCGAGGTTCTGCATAATGTCCCGGGCGATGGCATCCACCTCCTCTACATCACCCTTATTGAGCTCGTCCATCATTTCTTCCAGGAGCTCCCGGCTCACGTCGGAGAAATTGTTCACGAAGTTGAGGGGGTTCTGTATTTCATGGGCAATGCCCGCTGTCAGCTCCCCGAGGGAAGCCATCTTCTCGGCATGCACCAGTTGCTGCTGGGTCAGCTGCAATTCCTTCAGGGCGTCTTCGGCCCGCTTTTTTTCCTCCTTCAGCCGCTTCAGGTCGAGCCGGGCCTGGGTGAGGTCCTTGAAACGGGAATAGGCCAGGGAGAACACGGATGCCGCTCTTTTGAGCAGGCCCCAGCTTTCTTCGGACAGGTCACCCGGGGTTGCGGCCCCGATGGCCCCATGCGAAAATTTATACAAATGGTAGGTCCGCTCCGGGATCACCTCCCCGTAATACCCCTTAAAGGCTTTGGAATGGGATTCACAATAGGCGATCCATTCTTTCCGCTCCGCTCCTTTCATGACAATGGATGCCTGATCCGCTGGGGATTTGTAGAATTTCAGCATTTCACGCCCGACCCAGGTATCGTTCAGGTCCAACTCGAAATGATCCGTGAGCATTACCTTTTCGGCCTCCCGAAGGTCCTTGATGGCAAACCAGCATTCGGCTTTCTGCACCTGCTCGTCGTTGACGTAGATAC
>CBDUBB010000225.1:0-4570 GCA_965365265.1 uncultured Flavobacteriaceae bacterium | reverse complement strand
GGAGAAAAAAGGCCAGGGCCCGACGGTCGGTAGCCCATAAATACATCCGCCATTTCAGGACCCTGGAGGTGGACCCCACAGTACTTGCTGAGCTGATGGCCTTCAACCTGGAGACCGCCCAGCGCTATGAAACTAGTCGCAATTGCCCGGAAGCCTTTTACCGCAGCATCTACAAATCGTTCCGGGAATGGGGACATCACCTGGTGCACCACGGCATCTATTCGGAGTTTGGGGAAAGAGTAGAATCATTTGTGGATGGGGTGGAAAGGGCGGACTGGCCGCAGAAGCAGGCCTATACAGACTTTTTGGAACAGCTAAATACCTGAAGACATGGGACTTGTGATCCTTAGAAATGACGATCTTGTCAACCGCTGGAAAGAGGCGCTTCAACAGGCGGCTCCTGATATTCCCGTTTATGCCATGGGGGAGGAGGTGCCCTGCGAAGCCATTCAGATGGCGGCTGTCTGGAAACACCCACCCGGAAGCCTGAGTGCCTTTCCCAACCTGAAGGGGATCCATTGCCTGGGGGCGGGGGTGGACTTTATCCTGGAGGACAGAAGCATTCCCCAGGAGCTCCCTGTAATGCGGGTGGTGGATCCCTTCCTGGCATCCGACATGGCGGAATACGTCCTTGCACAGATTATGGCCTACCTCAAAGGGATCCACCGGTACAGGCTGGACCAGGTTTCGGGGAGTTGGCTCCCCGGGCCCTACAAGCGAATTGGGGATGTAACCGTTGGGATCATGGGGCTCGGAGCACTTGGCAGGTCCGTGGCCCAATTGCTCGTTAAGAGTGGTTTCTCCCCGGTGGGCTGGACCCGTGATTCGAATCCGGATGTGGATTTTCCAATCTTCAGGGGCGATGAGCAGCGGAACGCCTTTCTGCAGGAGTCCGACATTCTGGTATGCCTGCTGCCCCTCACCCCGGATACCCGGGGAATCCTGGATTATAAGATGCTCTCCTGCCTGCCGAAAGGGGCCTTGCTTATCTATGTTGCCAGTGGCCCGTTACTGGTAGATGAAGACCTGATCCGCGCCCTGGACGAAGGGCTGCTGTCCGGAGCCTGCCTCGATGTGTTCCACACAGAACCCCTGCCTGCATCCCATCCGTTCTGGAAACACGAACGCGTGCACATGACCCCCCATGTCGCCAGTGTTTCCGATCCTGATTCCGTGGCCCCGCAGATCATTGATAACTACCGGCGCCTTACATCGGGAAGACCTCTTAAAAATAAGGTTTCCCGTGAGCGCGGGTATTAAGGGAGGACCGATTTTGAGAAATGAAATTTCATCGAAGGGAAAAAATCAACTAGTTTTGCAAATTGATCCGGGCCAGAGACCTTTCCCGGTTAAAACGCATAAAAAGTAAGCGCCCTTGGGTACCAAAACCGCCTATTCCGACAAAACGCTTTACGATTACCAGTTGGAGGACCTCAACAATATTTTCACCTGTCTTGAGGAGTCGCCAAGCAACATAAACTTGCTATACCAGCTGCCCACCGGAGGTGGAAAAACGGTTATTTTTTCAGAGATCGCCAAGCGATACATCGCCCAAACGGGGAAGAAAGTAGTTGTCCTGACTCACCGGATAGAGCTCAGCCAGCAGACATCCAGAATGCTGGAAGGCTTCGGGGTGCACAATAAGGTAATCAACAGCGAGGTTAAGGAACTGCCCGATGAAGACCAGTACCAGTGCTTTGTGGCCATGGTGGAAACCCTTAACAACCGCCTGCAGGAAAGGGCCATTGAACTCCACGGTATCGGGCTGGTGATTATCGATGAGGCACACTACAATTCGTTCAGGAAACTCTTCAAATACTTCGAGGATTCCATCATCCTTGGGGTAACGGCAACGCCCCTGAGTTCAAATATCAAGCTGCCGATGAAGGACCACTACAAAAAACTGATTGTAGGGGAATCCATTTCCAACCTGATCGAGAAGAAATTCCTGGCGAAAGCCAACATGTATAACTATGATGTTAGCCTGAAGTCCCTAAAACTTGGTATTCATGGGGACTATACGGTAAGGTCATCCGATGAATTGTACAGCAATCACCAGATGCTGGGCAAATTGGTAGGTGCCTATGAAGAACTCGCAAAGGGGACAAAGACCCTTATTTTCAACAACGGGATCAGCACCTCGAAATACGTATACGAGGTCTTTAAAAAAGCCGGGTACCCCATCCGCCATCTGGACAACAAGAATACCGCAACGGAACGGAGGGAAATCCTGGACTGGTTTTCCAATACCCCTGATGCCATTCTCACTTCTGTCAGTATCCTGACCACCGGTTTTGACGAACCTTCCGTGGAAACCATAATCCTGAACCGGGCGACCCGGTCCCTTACGCTGTATTTCCAGATGATCGGCCGTGGCTCCCGGATTCTAAAGGACAAGGAGGAATTCACTGTGGTAGACCTGGGTAACAATATAGCCCGTTTCGGCCCGTGGGATGCTCCGGTGGACTGGCAGGAAATTTTCCATTTCCCGGATTTCTACCTCGAAAACATACGGAACGACGAGGAAATAGAACGGGAGTTTGTCTATGAGATGCCCCAGGAGATTCGGGACCGATTCCGGAATACCGAAAATATTGACCTGGACGTCAAGGAAACCTATAAGGAGATCTTTGCCCAGGGAAAGAAGTCCAAGAAGGTGCTGGAGATGAGCATTGAGCAGCATGCCCGTATGTGCGTGGAGAATTCGGAGGATATTTTCGAGGCCCGCCTCCTGGCCAAGATGCTCAAGGAGGAGATCCAATACCGCATAAAGCAGTATTCCCACTGTATCATGAACAATACCCAGAACTACCGGGATTGGCTGCAGGAGGATTATGAACGGAGGCTGCGTCTGAGGGTGTCCCAGCTCTATGCCTCCCGTCTTTAAGGCATCCCATGAAAGCGGCTGCCACCCATAGGAAGCAATTACTGGTGATCGGATATGAATGGCCTCAGCCAGAAGCCACAGCAGCGGGCCAACGGATGTGCCAGCTTCTAAGTGGGTTTTGTAAGGCAGGTTACCAGGTGACCTTTGCCAGTGCAGCAGGGAGGGAACAGCACGGTGTGCCACTGGAATCCCTGGGTGTAGAGACCCGCCGGATTCAACTGAACCATTCCTCATTTGATCAGTTCCTAAAAGAATCACAGTTTAGCGCAGTCCTCTTTGACAGGTTTTTGACCGAGGAACAGTTCAGCTGGCGAGTACGGGAACAACTCCCTGCCTGTGAACTGATCCTGGATACGGAGGACCTTCATTCCCTGAGGAGTTCCAGGGAAACAGCTATAAAGGAGAACCGGGCCTGGAGGATATCCGACTGGATGGCAAGCCCTGTGTTTTACCGGGAACTGGCGAGCATAATCCGTTGTGACCTCAGCCTGATCATCTCCGAAGCAGAACTGGGATTGCTGCAGTCAGGGCTGCCATTTCTCAAGGGCAAGCTCCTGCACCAGCCTTTTCAGTTCGCCCCGGACACCGCCTACACACCCACTGCTTTTTCCGATCGAAAAGGGTTTGTGTTTGTTGGCAACGGAAAACACCGTCCCAACATAGATGCTATTTTCAGGCTTAAAGCTGCGATCTGGCCACTGCTCCGAGATCGCTTGCCGGAAGCCAGACTAATGATTTACGGGGCATACCTTTCCGGGGAGATTCAAAACCTGCATGCACCTGAGGATGGTTTTGAGGTGCGGGGCTGGGCCCCGAAGCTCGAAACAGTGTTTTTGGAAAGCCGGTTGCAACTGGCCCCGCTGCGCTTCGGGGCAGGGGTTAAGGGAAAGATCCTGAACGCCCTTCGCTTCGGGTTGCCTACCCTGAGTACGGCCATCGGGTGGGAAGGAATCTACCAGGGCCCGGATCCGGTTGATTTCCTGGCGGAATCCCCGGAGGATTTTGCCCGGAAGGCCGCCCATCTCTATTCAAATGGTCCGGCATGGACGAATTCCCTGGATTTACAGCTACGGGCATCCGCCGCCCATTTTAATCCCTCAATGAATGAACTCCTGCAAGCCATTGAAAACCGTGAGGAGAGAAGGGAATCGGTATCTGAAGCCGAAAGTGTCTTGCAAAACATGCTCCGGAACCAGGCTTTTGACCGGGTGCGGTACCTCTCAAAGTGGATAGAAGCGAAGGAGAGTCGGTCTAATTGAACCCTGGGTCGTATCTTTACGTCCATTGAGAACGACTTAAATTTAGACCTATCATGAGCACTATTCCTTGGAAAGAAGTCGGTGAATTTGAGGACATCACCTATAAGAAAGCAGAAGGGGTGGCCCGAATCGCGTTTAACCGGCCAGAGGTTCGCAATGCGTTCCGGCCCAAAACCACCAGTGAACTTTACCGGGCCTTCTACGACGCCCAGGAGGATACCTCCATCGGCGTTATCCTGCTTTCCGGGGAAGGGCCGTCCCCCAGGGACGGGGTCTGGGCCTTTTGCAGCGGTGGAGACCAGAAGGCAAGGGGCCATAAGGGCTACGTGGGGGAAGATGGGTATCACAGACTGAACATCCTCGAAGTACAGCGACTGATCCGCTTTATGCCCAAGGTGGTCATTGCCGTGGTACCCGGTTGGGC
>CBDUBB010000224.1:0-4572 GCA_965365265.1 uncultured Flavobacteriaceae bacterium | reverse complement strand
ACTATCGGGACCACCACGCCTGCAATTGAGGACTGCAAATATAAAATCAAATTTCAAACAAACCAGCAAAGTGCCTTCAAATTGAGAAAGGGGTAAGGCCAAATCGCACTGAAACTTCAGCCAGGCCTATTTAGTGGTCATCGTTTCCACTCCTTTCCAGTTGTCTTCCAGTTCCTGGGTGATCAGCCGGGCAGACCGGTTCAGAAACAACTTGGCAGGCTGGTCATTGGGGTTCAGCTTAACAATCTGCTGAAAGGTCACTGCCGCCATGGCAAACTCCTTGTTGAAATACAGATCCATGGCCTGGTCAAACGTCTCCAGATTGGTTAGCTTGTGATTCTGTAAATCAGCTTCGTCCCCGTTAATGCATTCATACAGGTCAATTGGATTCGATTTCCCCTTGAGCTGCACGCGCCCCAGGTAGCGAAAGTCAAATTCCTCAGGGTTGGTCAGGCTATCCCTGCACTCCTGTGTCAGCAGAATGGAAGTGCCGTAATGTTTGGAAAGACCCTCTATCCGGGCTGCCGTGTTTACGGTGTCAGAAATGATGGCGGCATCAAGACGCTCATTGTCCCCGGTAATACCCATGATTAAATCCCCATTCTGCATTCCTACCCCGATTTTAACGGGAAGTCGTTTTTTCCGAGCCCGTTCGCGGTTATATTCCTGAAGCACCTTGTGCATTTCCACAGAAGCACTCAAAGCGTCCTGGGATCCTGCCGGAAAAAGCGCCATAAAACCATCGCCCAGATATTGTAGGATAAAGCCGCCGTTTTTCCTTATAACAGGTCCCATCCGGTTGTTAAAAGCATTCACGAACAGGAAGTTATCCCTTGGACTCAACCCCTCCGAAAGGGTCGTAAAATCACGTATATCTACAAAAACAACAGTTACCTCACGCTCTGCCAGGTCGCCCAGAAACACCTCCGTGATCTTGGCCTTGCCCAGGGATTTGATAAATTCAGAAGGCACGAACTTCTGGCTTGCATCGTGTATTTTCCGGATAGCTTCCTCCCGGTCCTGTACTTCCTTAAGTCCTTTTTGATACAGATGTGCACTTTCAATTGCCGTGGAGGCCTGAAGGGCAATGGTGGTGAGTAATTTGAGCTCTGCCGCCGTATACTCCACCTCGTCCCGGTGTCCGAGAAGGACCAGGCCCAGCGTGCGATGTTTGACCTTCAAAGGCGCATACATGGCCGACTTCAGGTGTTGAAGGGCGGGGTTCCGTGCAATTCTGTCTGTGGGAACAATCCCGGAAGTCCCCCTTTTGATCAATTCTTTCAGGACCTCCTTCTGCTGATCGATAAAATCCCTGCTCTTAGGGTTATCCCCTAACTGGGCCACTTCCAGGACACTATCCGTTTCCGAATCGTACATAAGAAATAGTCCATGGGTCGTATTGATGATCTGAGAGGCTTCCTCCAGGGCGACCTTGGCAATGGAATCGGCATCGATTTTCTCCGAAATCATTTCACTAAGGTTGTAGATCATATTGATTTCGCGGTAGAGACCCAGCACCTCCTTGCCTATTTTTTTCTTCTCCCACTCCTTCTGAAAAAGTACCCGCAGCACGTCCAGGATAGGAAGGGCCTCATCCGAGGAATAATGAAATGTCCCAATAGTTTCCCCTTCGAATTCCAGTGGAAGTGATTTGGCCAGCCGGTCTCTTCTACCCCACAATACAGCCCGCCGGGTATCCTCAAAACAAAATTCGACCTGAAACTTCTCACAAAGACCCTTAAGCAAATCCCGGGATGTCGGATCGCGTTTCAGGAGGTGTTTCAAAGCCTTTTGGGAGGTGGTGGTTTGCATGCGGACCAGGGTCTAGGAATTTAATATTTCCTCCGCGACGGAAAGCATTTCATCCGGGTCAAAGGGTTTGGTCATATAGCGGTCAGCACCCATTTCGAGGCCTTTTTGCCGGTCCACTTCCTGTCCCTTGGCGGTAAGCAGAATAATGTAGACTTCGTCCAGTCCGAGCTCCTTTTTGACCTTATAACAGACCTCCATCCCGTTCATTTTGGGCATCATTACATCCAGGAACACCAGGTTCGGCTTTTCTTCCTGAATAATGCTAAGGGCCTTTTCACCATTGTCGGCAAAGAGAAGTTCCACGCCTTCGTCTTCGAGGTCCTCCAGGGTTTGTTCGATCAACATCCGGATATGTGCCTCATCATCGACGATCAGTAGTTTTTTACTCATTAATTCAATTCGTTAATTTGATTTACAGTTTACTGGTAGATGAAGAACATCACGTGTTCCATCCCTTTTTTAAATTTCAATTCCTTAACAGCGCTTTCGTCCATCCCTTCCAGGGATTTCAGCATGATGATGTCCGGTTTTATTTCCGCTGCCCTTTCCATGAGTTTGGAAGGGTCTGCCTCCATCACTTTGTATCCCCTTGCAGTGAGCACATCAGTAAGCGATTTTACCGTAGAGGCATCCTCATCCACTACCAAAACCCGTTTTTTTGAAACACCCTGCTCCAGGAGTTCATCCACCTCGTGAAATAATAGTTCGGTGTCGATGGGTTTGGTCAGGTACCGGTCCACCCCGATTCGGTACCCGCGTTCCTTGTCCTGTACAATAGACAGGATGATGATGGGGATGTCCATGGTTGAAGGGTCGTTCTTCAGAACGGCCGCCACGTCGAAGCCGTTGATCTCCGGCATCATGACATCCAGGATAATCAGATCGGGCTTGCTGATCCTGACGGAATCCAAAGCCTCCTTGCCGTCCGCAGCCTCCCTGACCTGATAGCCCGCGTCGGACAGTTCCTGCCGGAGCAGGGAACGAATGGGGGTGTCGTCATCCACCACCAGGATGGTAGGGGCTTCCTTAGCTGTTTTCTTAGAAGAATGGGTGATTTGCTTCTTTAGGCTCTTCAGGATGCGATCCAGCTCCACGGGCTGCTCCCCGTTTTCTCCCATCAGGGGGAGGGAGAAAAAGAAGGTGCTGCCTTCGCCCAGCTCACTCTTCATCCAGATAATACCACCGTGGTGCTCGATGATCTCCCGGCAAATAGGCAGTCCAAGGCCGGTCCCCTTGGGCTTGTCGGTGAGGGTGTCACCCGCCTGCCGGAAGCGTTCAAAGATTTTGTGCCGGTCCTCTTCAGCCACGCCCATACCTGTATCCTGCACCTCAACGACCACCTGGTTGTTGTCTTTATAGGCCTCCACCGAAACCGTTCCCCTGTCCGTAAACTTGACGGCATTGGAAAGCAAATTGATGACTACCTGAATGAGTTTGTCCGCATCCCCGTTGATCAGTGGCAGGTTCTTGGGGATCTGTTTTTTCAGCTTTAATTCCTTTTCCTCAAACAGAGATGAGGTAGCGGAGACGGCCCGGTCTATGACCTCCTGGATCAGGATGGGTTTCATATTCCACTCCATCCGGCCCGATTCGATCTTCGCCAGGTCCAGCACATCGTTGATCAGGCTGGTGAGGCGTTCTCCCTCTGAGACCACCACATTGAGGTTTTCGCCCACCTGGTCCATGGTGCGCTTGAGCTTTGGATCGTCGGACTGCACAGCCGGGAAAATTTTATCCAGCAAACGTTTCCGGATGATCTTCGCAAATCCGAGCACGGAAGTGAGCGGGGTCCGGAGCTCATGGCTAACCGTGGAGAGGAAGGCGCTTTTGGCCTCGTTGGCATCCTCGGCCCGGGCCTTGGCCTCCTTGGCTTCTTCGTAGAGTTCGGCATTATGCAGGGCCACACCCACATTAATGGCAATGGTACTGAGCAAATTCTTGTCTTCCTCTGTAAACCGGCCTTCCTGAGTCATGCTCTGAACACTGAGCACCCCAATGATATCATCCTCTACAGGAATAGGGACACCCAGGTAGGAAACCGCCTGTTTCCCGGTCTGTTTCAGGCCGTACTTGTCGTATTCGGCTACAATATCAGCGTCTTTGTTGATCAGTAAAGGTTCCCCGGTCTGGATAATCCGGGAGGTAAGCCCCTCCCCTAATTTGAATGGCTCCATATTGTCCCCGTCCTGATACGGGAAATTAATCATGTTCGATTCCGTATCGAGAATAGCCAGGTAGGTGATATCGGAATTGAAGACCTCCTTCATCTTATTTCCTACAAGTTCGATCAGCTTGTCCAGTTCCAGCTTGTCATTCAGGGCCTGACTCACGGAATTCACCGTGGCAAGCTCGTTCAGCCTTTGCTGCACTTCACTGGTACGCTCCTGCACCTTGGCTTCCAGGGCCTTGCGCTGGTTGACCAGGATGCGGGTACGTGCCCTGACAATGAAATACAACAGGGCAAGGGCACCCACGGTATAGAGGGCATAGGCCCACCAGGTGCGGTACCAGGGGGGGATTATACTGAAGGGTACGGTGGCTTCATCAGATACGTCTCCATATACATTCCGCGCCCGTACACGGAAGGTATAATTCCCGGCAGGCAAGTTGATGTATTCCCGCACGGTCTGGGAAGTCCAGTCCGACCACGTATTGTTCAGGCCTTCCAGCTGGGTACTGTATTGAATTTCGTCTTGGGCTATAAACAGGGGTGCAGTGTAACTCAAGCTTACCGAATTCTTCTCAAAAGGAAATTTGAGA
>CBDUBB010000223.1:0-4589 GCA_965365265.1 uncultured Flavobacteriaceae bacterium | reverse complement strand
AAACGTAGTCATGCTCGATGTTAAAAAACGAGCGGGTAAAAACGCCATCTCCGCTGCCAGCCAAATACGGGATCTGATCGAGGAAGCCAAAGCCAGTTACCTGCCGGCCGATCTCGATATCAGCATTGCGAATGACTCTTCCAGCCGGACCCTGAACCAGGTGGACGACCTGGTTAACAATATCATCTTCGGGATCATCCTGGTGGTGACCGTCCTGATGTTCTTCCTCGGCTTCCGCAATGCGCTCTTTGTCGGCTTTGCCATCCCCATGTCCATGTTCATGTCCTTTATGATCCTGTCCGCCCTGGGCTATACCCTCAACACCATGATCCTCTTCGGACTCATCATGGGCCTCGGGATGCTGGTGGACAACGGGGTTGTGGTCGTGGAAAACGTATACCGGCTCATGGATGAGGAGGGAATGTCCAGGATTGAGGCCGCCAAAAAAGGGATTGGGGAAATCGCAGTCCCGATCATTATTTCCACCGCCACCACCGTGGCCGCCTTCGTGCCACTGGGCCTGTGGCCAGGGATGATGGGGGAATTCATGATCTTCTTCCCGATCACCCTGTCGGTAGTGCTTGGTTCCTCCCTCTTCGTAGCTATTTTCATGAACTCCATGCTGGTTTCCTCCTTTATGGAAACCGGTGAGAAGGAGCTCACCCTAAAACAACTGATCCGGTTGACCATCTTCCTGGGGGGCATCGGCTTGTTCATTTTCATCCTGGGAGGGACAGTCCGTGGCCTTGGAACACTCATGATCGTAATCGCCGGATTATTCTGGATGTATAGGTACGTTATCAAGAAATCCGCCAACCGTTTCCAGCAGAAAACCCTCAGGAAACTGGAAAACGCCTATGAAAAACTACTCAAGGGGGCCCTGCGCGGCAGGAATGTATACTGGTATTTTGGGGCGATGGTGGTGCTGCTCATTCTGGCCTTTATAAGTTTTGGGGCCTCCCTGGGAAGTGGACGTACCAAAGTGGAATTCTTCCCTGACAACACCCCCAATCAGATCATTGTCTATGTCGAATACCCGCAGGGGACAGCTATCGAAAAGACGAACGATATCACCCGGGCCATCGAAAGAAGGGTATACGACATTGTGGACAGCGATGCCTTTATGAAAGGGGAAAAGAACCTGTTGCTGGAATCCTCCGTTTCCCAGGTGGGCAAGGGTGCTGAAAATCCCTTTGCGGAAGGAGGATCGGCCGCCGAGATGCCACACCGGGGCAAGATCACCCTTTCCATGCGGGAATTCAAGTACCGGGAGGGCAGGGATAGTGAGGAACTTCGGAAAAGGATACAGGATGGCCTGAAGGGCATCTATCCCGGGGTTACCGTCAGTGTGGAGAAAGACGCCGTGGGACCCCCCGCCGGATATCCCATCAACATCGAACTGGAAGGCCAAAACTACGATACGCTGATCAACCTGGCGGAGCGCATGCGGACCTTCATTAACAGCAGGGACATCGAAGGTATTGAGGAACTCAAGATCGATGTAAACAAAAGTAAACCGTCCATGGAAGTGGTGGTGGACCGCGAGAAAGCCGGGGAACTTGGGGTCTCTGTCGGGCAGGTCGGTCAGCAGCTAAGGCGTTCCCTCTTCGGGGATAAGGCCGGCATCTTCAAAAAGGACGGGGAGGATTACGACATCAACGTCCGGTTCAACGAGGACCTTCGCTATAATACTAGCGCCCTGTTTAACCAGAAGATCATCTTCAGGGACCAGGCGACAGGCCGGATCAAGGAAATTCCCGTTTCCTCCGTGGCCCGTCAGCGGAATACCTCCTCTTACAGCGCCATCAAACACCGGGATGCCAAACGGGTGGTAACCGTTTATTCCGCCCTCCAGCCCGGGTTTACCGATGCGGGGGCCGTGGTTTCGCAGGTCCAGGAGGTGATGCAGGAATTTGAAGGTCTCCCGGCCGGGGTAAAGATTGACTACACGGGGCAGATCGAGGAACAGAACAAGCAAATGGAGTTCCTAATGAGTGCCTTTTTCTCCGGTTTGGGCCTGATTATGCTGATCCTGGTTTTCCAGTTCGGGGGGATTTCCAAGCCGGCCATCATCATGACGGCTATATTCCTGAGCTTTATCGGGGTGTTCGGAGGGCTGATACTCACCGGCTGGCCCTTTGTCATCATGATGACCATGATGGGGATCATCGCCCTTGCGGGGATCGTGGTCAATAACGGGGTTGTGCTGCTGGATTATACCCAGATCCTTATCGACCGCAAAAAAGTGGCCCTGGGTCTGGAAGACTCCGACCTGCTAACCATGGAGGAGGTCACTGAGGCGATCGTCCGGGGCGGAAAGGCCAGGCTCCGGCCCGTACTGCTGACTGCCATCACCACGGTGCTCGGGTTGATCCCGCTGGCCATAGGGCTTAACATTAACTTTTTCAGCCTCTTTTCGGAGTTCGATTCACAGCTTTACATAGGGGGCGACAACGTAATCTTCTGGGGACCCCTGGCCTGGACGGTCATCTTCGGCTTGTTGGTGGCGACCTTCCTCACACTGATAATCGTGCCGGTGCTTTTCAATATCACCTACCGGATAAAAATTGCGATTAAAGGAAGGGGTCGGAAATCCGAGGTTAAGGAATCTCCTCAGGCCCTGAACAAGGCTGCCTGAAAAATAGCCGGAGAAGCGTTTCAAATTAGGGGGAAGTTTACAGGAAACCTTGTAAGCTTCCCCCTTTCCATTGTACCTTTGCAGGCATAATTCAAGGGACTATGTACAGATCGCACACCTGCGGGGAGTTAAACGAAAGCCATATCGGGCAGAAAGTCCGGCTGGCCGGATGGGTTCAGAAGATTCGGGACAAGGGTTTTGTCGTATGGATTGACCTCCGGGACCGTTACGGGATTACCCAACTGGTATTCGACCAGGAACGCACGGATAAAGAGCTCCTCGAGAAGGCCAGGCAGGCGGGGCGCGAATTTTTGCGGCAGGTAACGGGCGAGGTGATAGAACGGGCCTCCAAAAACCCGAAGATTCCCACGGGCAACATCGAGGTTCTGGTATCCGAAATCAATGTGCTCAACCCTTCCCTCACCCCTCCTTTCACCATTGAAGAGGAGACGGACGGAGGCGAAGAACTGCGGATGAAATACCGCTATCTGGATATCCGCCGCCGCCCTGTTAAGGAAAACCTGATCTTCCGGTCCCGGGTTACCATGGAAGTGCGGAAGTACCTCTCCGACAAAGGCTTCATAGAGGTGGAAACACCTTATCTGATCAAATCCACCCCGGAAGGGGCCCGGGATTTCGTGGTTCCCAGCCGAATGAACGAAGGGGAGTTCTACGCCCTGCCACAGTCCCCCCAAACCTTTAAACAACTCCTCATGGTCGGGGGAATGGACAAATATTTCCAGATCGTCAAATGTTTCAGGGATGAGGACCTCAGGGCAGACCGGCAGCCGGAGTTCACCCAGATTGACTGTGAGATGGCCTTTGTGGAACAGGAAGACATCCTGCAGACCTTTGGGGGGCTTACCCTGCACCTGCTGAAAACCATCTGTGATGTAACGATTGACACCATCCCTCAAATGACCTATGACGAGGCGATCAGCCGCTACGGCACCGACAAGCCGGACATCCGTTTCGGGATGGAATTCGGAGAATTGAACGAGGTAGCCCAACAACGGGATTTCCAGGTATTCAACCAGGCCGGGTTGGTGGTGGGGCTGGCCGTCCCCGGCGGGAACAGCCTGAGCCGAAAGGAAATTGACGCCCTTACCGACTGGGTGAAAAGGCCGCAGGTAGGTGCAAAAGGGATGGTCTATGTACGTTGTAATGAAGACGGCGGTTTTAAATCCTCAGTGGACAAATTCTATCCTCAGGAAGACCTTGCCCTTTGGGCGGAGCGCACCGGGGCGGAGAAAGGAGACCTGATCCTGGTCCTCTCTGGAGAGGCAGGGCCCACGCGTACCCAACTCAGTATGCTTCGCATGGAGTTGGCAGAGCGGCTGGGACTTCGCAAACCCGGGGAATTCGCCCCGCTCTGGGTAGTGGACTTCCCCTTGCTGGAATACGATGCCGAGACCGGGCGGTACCACGCCATGCACCACCCGTTTACCGCCCCCAAGCCAGGGCAGCTTAAAATGCTCGATTCGGACCCTGCCGCCGTCAGGGCCAATGCCTATGACCTGGTCCTCAACGGGAATGAAATCGGAGGGGGGTCCATTCGGATCCACGACCGGGGAACCCAGGAGGTCATGTTCCAGCACCTCGGGTTCAGCCCTGAAGAAGCACGGCAACAATTCGGGTTCCTGATGGATGCTTTTCAGTATGGAGCTCCGCCTCACGGGGGAATTGCCTTTGGCCTGGACCGGTTGGTGGCCATCCTGGGAGGACAGGAGTCCATCCGGGATTTCATCGCATTTCCAAAGAACAACAGCGGCAGGGATGTAATGATCGATGCCCCCGCCCCCATCAGCTCTGACCAGCTGGAGGAACTCCACCTGCAGGTGAAGAAATAACGCTTCCTGCCCTGGGGGTTTGACAGGAGTAAATGAATCGTAACTTAGGGGGGTATGGACCATCTTCCGAATCATCAGACCTTGCTGGCCAGGTTCCTTAA
>CBDUBB010000222.1:0-4596 GCA_965365265.1 uncultured Flavobacteriaceae bacterium | reverse complement strand
ACCGTGCCGTGCGCTGGATTCGAGAATTTCGCCGCGGTCAGCGCCAAATCCAATAACTTCGATTCGGAGGGTAACGAGCGTGACATCGATTATGTACGAATGCTCCAGATTGTGAAGGACGCCGGCTACACAGGGTATATCGGTGTGGAATACGAGGGGAATGAACTGGGGGAGGAAGCCGGGATCATTGCAACGCGTGACCTCATGCTGAAGGCCGCAAAACAGTTGTCTTAAAGCAGCCGCAAAAATGAGGGCGTACCTGCAACAGCTTTTCGATTATAACTACTACTGCAACAAAGAGATCATCGAGGCCTGCTCGAAGGCGAATGAAGTCCCTGATAAAAGCCGGGAACTCTTCAGCCATATCCTCAACGCACATCATATCTGGAATGCCAGGATACTGGAGGAAGCGCCAAAACTGGGCGTTTGGGAATTACATGAGCAACCTGCCTGGCAGGAACTGCATTACGAAAACCAACGAAACTCCTTTGGCATCATCACCAATGCGGACAGCTTCGATAAACGTATAATCTACGAAAACACCGAGGGGCGGTCGTTCTCGAATACACTACAGGATATTCTCTTC
This sequence comes from uncultured Flavobacteriaceae bacterium, assembly GCA_965365265.1. GTDB lineage: Bacteria > Bacteroidota > Bacteroidia > Flavobacteriales > Flavobacteriaceae > Robiginitalea. The sequence goes on along the minus strand of CBDUBB010000222.1, from coordinate 4,010 downwards.
CACATCGTGAACCACAGTACGCATCACAGAGGGCAGATTGCCTTGGATTTTCGGGCGAATGGTATGGAACCCCCGCTTTTGGATTATATTTTGTACAAACGCTAAACCAAACGACTCATGAAAAGTACTGTTAAATTCCAGTTATCGCTGATGATGTTCCTAGAGTTCTTCATCTGGGGAGGCTGGTTTGTTACCATGGGGATCTATCTTCCCAATACGCTCAAATCCTCCGGGGCGGAAATAGCCCTGGCGTATTCCACCCAGTCCTGGGGTGCCATCATAGCCCCTTTTATCATCGGGCTGATCGCCGACCGCTATTTCAATGCCGAACGCATCCTGGGGGTATTGCACCTGGTAGGGGCCTTTTTGATGTATCAGATCGCCAATGCGGAGGAATTCACCGTTTTTTACCCATACATCCTGGGCTATATGATCCTTTATATGCCCACCCTTGCCCTTGTGAATTCCGTATCCTTCAACCAGATGGACAACCCGGCAAAGCAATTTTCCCTCGTCCGGGTTTTTGGCACCGTCGGATGGATTGTGGCCGGCCTGGTTATCAGCTATGTGTTCCAGTGGGATTCCGAGGCAAATGTCGCCCAGGGGATGTTGCGGAACACCTTTATAATGACAGCTGTGGCTTCTGCTATTCTCGGGATTTTCAGTTTCACCCTTCCCAAAACACCACCCAGGGTCGATAAGTCGGAAAAGGTGTCCATCTCTGACATCCTGGGGCTGGAGGCTTTGAAGCTGCTTAAGGACCGGAACTTCCTTGTGTTCTTCATCGCATCCATACTTATCTGCATCCCGCTCGCCTTTTATTATCAGCATGCCGGACAGTTCCTCGGGGAGATAGGCGTGACCAACCCGGCGGGGAAAATGACCATTGGCCAGGCCTCTGAGGTGATTTTCATGCTTCTTTTGCCCTGGTTCTTCACCCGCTTTGGGTTTAAAAAGACCATTTTGTTCGGGATGCTGGCCTGGATGGCACGTTACCTGCTCTTTACGTATGGGAATGCGGACGACCTGGTCTTCATGCTGCTTATCGGGATTGCGCTGCACGGGATTTGCTACGACTTCTTCTTCGTTTCCGGTCAGATATATACAGACACCAAGGCGGGAGAGAGGTACAAGAGCGCTGCCCAGGGGTTGATTACCCTGGCAACCTATGGTGTGGGAATGCTGATAGGATTTTGGATTGCAGGTCAAATTACCGACTTTTATGCGTCTGGCGAGAACAGCCACGACTGGACGAATATCTGGCTGATCCCTGCGTTTTTTGCCCTCGGGGTCTCCGTTTTGTTTGCGCTGCTGTTCAGGAACGAAGCCATCGAATACAAAAAGTAACAATAAAGCAACTGCAGTATGCCTAAGAAAATACGACTTGGGATCCTGGGCGGGGGAGGTGACTCCCTTATCGGGGTCCTGCACAGGGTTGCCGCCCATATGTTTGACAGTTATGAGATCGTTGGGGCGGTATTCAGCCCGGACCATCAGGAAAGCCTCGATTTTGCCAGGAAAATAGATATCCCACTCAACCGGATCTACACCGATTTCGACACCCTGGTAGCGGAGGAAATGAAATTGCCGGAATCAGAGCGGATGCAGGTATGCTCCATACAGACGCCTAATTTCCTGCATTTTCCCATGGCCAAGAAATTACTCGACAACGGCTTCCACGTGATTTGTGAAAAGCCGATGACAACTACCTATGAGGAAGCCAGGATCCTGCAGGAAGCCCACCGGAAGGCCGGGACCGTTTTTGCAGTGACCCATACCTATACGGGCTATCCGATGGTCCGTCAGATGCGGGAGATGATTAAAGCCGGGGAACTCGGCAATATCCACAAAGTGGATGCCCGGTACTACCAGGGCTGGATCAACCCCATCATCCATGACAAATCGAAGCGATCCACGGTCTGGCGGCTGGACCCGAAAAAGGCCGGGATCAGTTCGTGTATGGGGGACATCGGGGTGCACGCCTTTAACATGATCGAATTTACCACCGGCCTGAAGATCAAATCCCTGCTCTGTGATTTCAATTACCTCTACGATGACAACCAGATGGATGTGGACGGGACCGTCCTGATTCGTATGGACAGCCACGTGAAAGGGGTTATCCGGGCGAGCCAGGTGGCTACCGGGGAAGAAAACGGCCTTGCCATCAGCATCTATGGCGAAAAAGGAGGGCTCCGCTGGGAGCAGGAACGACCTAATTTCCTGTACCGCCTGAGCGATACGGAACCGCTGCAGGTATACAAACCAGGCCATGACTACAATTCTGAGCTCTCCCTGGACGGCACCAAGCTGCCTGCAGGTCACCCCGAAGGGATCTTTGATGCCATGGGGAACATCTACAGGGGCGTTGCCCGTGCCATACGGGGTGAGGCCTACAATAGCGGGGAATTCCCGACCATGACAGACGGGGTGCGCGGACTGAACTTTATCGAGGCCACCGTGGCCTCCCACAAGGGGGGCAATGTCTGGGTAGACCTGGATTAGCCTTTCCTGTAATGAAAAGCAAAAGCCCGGCGAAGAGCCGGGCTTTTTGGTTATTTTTTCTGGAAAATTTTCTCGAACACCTCGAAGACCACGATCATGCTCTCCAGCGGTTTTTTATCAAACGGGGCCAGTTCCCGGGTATAATACTCCCAATGTGATTTTTTCCAGTATTCCAGGGAGCCGTCCCCTTCTCCTTCCAATTGGGCGTACGCGCTGGTAATGGCAAAGAAGGGTTTAAGGGTTACTCTTACGGTCCGCACGATGCAGTGGGCATTGCCTTCCCAATCGGTGATGATATTAAGATCCCCGATTTTCGGGAGCCGCTCGTTTCGGAGCTGCAGGCCCAAAAGAGAATGTGCCGTGGCCCGCTTCTGATCCCGGAGCACCAAATCCAGGCAGGAGTCGGCAATTTCCTTCGTATCCCCGAAATACCCCACGCCGGGATCCTCGGCAAAGGCGTATTCCAGGTGCTGGTCGAGGAAGTCACCCCAAAGGGCTTTGGCAGATTTGTTCTTCATAGGGTGGTTATCAGGTTATGAAAATACACCATTTTTAAATTGTCGGGCAGCATGATCTGCAGCCCGGGCCGTAAACGCCATATAGGTGAGGGAAGGGTTCACACAGGAAGCTGAGGTCATAAAAGCCCCGTCGGTCACATAGATGTTGGGCACATCGTGCACCTGGTTGTGACCGTTTAGGACCGAAGTACGCGGGTCCCTGCCCATCCGGGCGCCTCCCATTTCGTGAATGCCCAGCCCCGGTCCTGTTTCCTCGTCAAAGGTTTGTATATCGGTAAAGCCGGCAGCTTCGAACATGGAGGCCAGCTGGCGGGTAATATCTTCGCGCATCCGGTATTCATTCTCCCTGAATTCCACGTCAAAGTCGAGTTGGGGCAGCCCCCAGGAATCCCTTTTGGTTGTGCTGAGGCGCACCCTGTTGTCGTGGTAGGGAAGCATCTCCCCAAAGCCTGTGGCGCCAATCTGCCAGTGACCCGGCTTTAAAATGTGTTCTTTGAGGCCTTTCCCATATCCAAGCTCGGCCACAGCTTCGGACCAGTCCCCCCGGCTGGCGCCTCCCTGGTATCCAAACCCTCTTAAGTAATCCTTTTCAGGTTGTCCCTGCAGGTTGACGAAACGGGGGATGTAAAAGCCATTCGGGCGGCGGCCCCGGTAGTATTTATCGAGGTGGCCCGGGACCTTTGCACTGGCGCCCAGCTTGTAGTGGTGGTCCATGATGTTCCGGCCCAACTGGTCGTGATTATTGCCAATCCCATCCGGGAAATGCGCGTTTTTTGACTGCAGGAGGATGCCTACCGAAGCCATGGAGGATGCACAGAGGAAAATTACCCGGGCGTTAAAAGTCAGTTTTTCGTGCGTTTCGGTATCGATCACCCGCACCCCGGTAGCCAAACCGCTTTCGGTATCATAGAGCACTTCGTGGACGATTGAATTCGGCCTGAGGGTCATGTTCCCGGTGCGCTCCGCTGCCGGGAGGGTGGTGGAATTGCT
>CBDUBB010000221.1:0-4599 GCA_965365265.1 uncultured Flavobacteriaceae bacterium | reverse complement strand
GACCCCGAGGTTTACGGTGGCCCAGGAAAACCCATCTGCGGCGATGCCGGTGTAAGAAAGGCTGAGCTCCGTTTGGGCTCCCATCAGATAGCCTATCAGGGGTTTGTAATAAAAACCTCCTTCATTCCCTTCATTAAGCCCGAAGGCGTATCCTGCATCTCCTCCAAAAGAAAACGAATTCGACGGCCAGATACGAAAGGAAGCTGCCATCGGCAGGAACTGTACATGAGGCAGGTCTACTCCCCCGGAATCAAACTTTTCAGGAAAACCGTTTAGGAAGCCGGTCATGATCCCGGCGTCCACTACTTCTCCGAGGGCATGATGGTATCCAATGTCCGCCCCGGCCACGAGGCTAACGATATCATTGACCTCCTGATTGACCGGCAGCCCTCCGTTGAGACCGATTTTAAAACCCTGTTGGGAATGGCCTGCGTAACCGATAATAAAAAGCAGGAGGACAAGTGCAAGCTGTTTCATAAATGGGGTGTTTGCCTTAGGTAACGAAAATGCGTTCAATTTCGCCTGTAAGGCCCCCAATTTGTTGTGTAATCCGTTTCTTACGCGGTGAATGCTTTTATAGGATTGGAAGCCAACCCTGGTACGCACCCAAATGCCAGATGAAGAGCAACAGCCAAATGGCTGTCCTGAACCAGTTTTTGGATACCAGGAGGGAAAGATCCTTTTGGTCCGCCAACCCCAATCCGATACGCCTGTGAAGGGGGACGAATGTGTGAAAGGTAATGACCCATAGCAAACAGACCAGGAAGCTATAGGTCCCTGAGGTAAAATCCGGACGTGTAAAAAGCCAGTAAAGGCCTCCAAGGAGCTGAACGGTCATCAGGGGAACGACGAGCAGGGAGATGTTCCTGGTATAGCGGTGGTGCCATCGGACCAGGTCCTGCTGCGGGTAATAGGAAAATGCGGGATAGACCACTAACTGTACGGATAGGATAACTCCGGCCATGCAGGCATCTGCAAACAGGAGCCAGAGAAATCCGTCAGGCATGGTGATAAGGGTCTTGCAGGCTGAAATTACTCCCTTAGGTAATTATGGAGTTCCGCGATTTTCTCAGGAGTGTTGAAGGCCCCCTCGTAAAAGGAGGTCACAGTAGCTGAAGTGTCGTCCTGGATCCCCCTGGAACATACACACATATGACGGGCATCGAGGATCACGGCTACGTCCTTCGTCTGAAGTACCCGCTGCAATTCCGTCCCGATCTGGTTGGTCAGGCGTTCCTGCACCTGAGGTCTTTTCGCATAATACTGCACGATGCGGTTCAATTTGGAAAGGCCAATTACCTTGCCCGAGGAAATATAAGCGACGTGGGCTTTACCGAAAATGGGAACAAAGTGGTGCTCGCAATTGGAGTAAAAGGTGATGTTTTTTTCTACAAGCATCTGGTTGTACCGGTACTTGTTGTCAAAGAGGGTAACCTCCGGCTTGTTTTCTGGTTTCAGTCCTGAAAAGATTTCATCCACATACATCTTTGCGACCCGTTTGGGGGTTCCTTTCAGGGAATCATCGGTGAGATCCAGGCCCATAACATCCATGATTTTTTCAAAATAATGGGCTATAAGGGCGCGCTTCTCAGCATCCGGACGGTCAAAAGCGTCACTTTTAAGGGGCGTTTCCATCCCGGTGAGCAAATGGTCATCACCGATTTCTTCGTGGTGGTACCCATTGACCTCCCTGGTCTCCTTCAGCAGATTTTCGATCATGATATTTCGTTTTGTTTCTGTAAGATGTCTTTTCAGGCTTTTTTTCCGAGGGCTTCTATCTTTTCCAGGACTTCCTGAGCCTCTGCATATTTGGCATCACCAGCTGCACGATTGACCTGGGAAAGCCGGTGAGCTTCTGACATCAGTTTTTCGTATTGTTTCTGAAGTTTTTGCTCAGGTGATTTCTTCTGGAAGAGGCTTAACATATGACTTTTTCTTTGGTAGGTCCAAAGTAGTCATAATGTTTAATAAAAAATGTTAAAGATTAAACAAAATTGAAAGAAATCCGACACAGAAGCCTACTCTTACTTAAACCACCGAAGGGTAGCATCCACCATTTTCTGCTTCAAGCCTGTGTAGGGAGGCATGAGGAATTCTATGGTGCTGGGGGTGTACTGGCGTACTATGGAGCGCTGATTTGAAAATTCAAGAAATCCGTAAAATCCATGAGACTTTCCTGTCCCGCTGTTGTTGATCCCACCAAAGGGCAGGTTGTGGTTGGAATAATGCACCACGTTGTGGTTGATGCATCCGCTTCCCGCCCGGGTTTTCGAATTGAGTTCCCTGATGGCGCGTTTGTCCCTGCTGTAGATGTACAGCGCCAGGGGTCTTTCGCGCCGGTTTATAAAGGAAATGGCCTCTTCAACTCCGGAGACCGTTACAATGGGAAGGATAGGCCCGAAGATCTCTTCCTCCAGCAAGCGGGCATCTTCAGGAACCGCTTCCACAAGGGTAGGCTCAAAAAACCGCGTCTTTTCGTCAAGGTTCCCGCCATATAGGATTTTAGCTCCGCGGGCGGTGGCATCCCGGAGGGATTCCGAAAGGCGGTGCAGGTGTTTGTCATTTATGATCCGGGCATAGCTGTCGGAGGCTTTGGGATTTCCCGGAAAAAAACTGTCCAGCTGGTCAATAAGGGCTTTTATCAGGGCTTCCCTGGCGTTCTTAGTGACTAAAACGTAGTCCGGAGCCACACAGATCTGGCCTGCATTCAGGCATTTGCCCCATGCCAGCCGTTTGGCGGTAGTTTCCACCGCCGCGGTCTCGTCCACAAAGGCGGGGGATTTCCCCCCCAGTTCCAGGGTTACCGAACTCAGATGCCGGGAGGCCGCCTTCATGACCAGTTTGCCCACGGCCGGGGACCCAGTGAAAAATATATGGTGGAAGGGTAGTTCCAAAAGCGCCTGTGCGGTAGCCACTTCACCCTGTACAAGGGCTATTTCGGAAGGGTCGAAAAGCTCTTCGACGATCTCTTGCATAAGCTGGCTGGTGGCCGGGGTGGCTTCCGAGGGTTTGAGGATGCAGCAGTTTCCCGCTGCAATAGCTGATACGAGGGGTCCGAAGGTGAGGTTTAACGGAAAGTTCCACGGGGACAGGATGAGGCAAACGCCTTTGGACTCGTATTGGATATAGGACCGGGACCCCACCATGGTCAGGGGGGTGCTCACCCGCCTGGGGCGCATCCAGTCGCTCAGATTTCGTTCGGCATGCCGTATTTCAGCCAGGACGGGATAGATTTCCGTCAGGTCGGTTTCAAGAAAGGGTTTTTTGAAATCGGAATAAAGGGCTTCCCGAATCGGTTGCCGGTACTTGTGCTCAAGGGCTTTTTTGAGTGCCTTTAGTTTGGCGAGTCGTTCCTTTCGGCTTTGCTGACCGACCTCCAGGTACCGGCCCATTTGTTGTTGGAAGAGCCCCTGATATGGATTGGCATTCCCGCTCATGATGGTTGCTTTTGCATGCTTTGGGACACTTTTTTCCTCAGGATGTCCTGAATGATGATTCCGGCATGTTGCCTGGAATTCTCGATAAACCATTTATGGGTTTCCATCCCCCCGCAGATGACCCCCGCCAGATATAACCCGGGGACATTGGTCTCCATGGTTTCGGGATCGTAGGAGGGAAGCCGCTTTTCATCTTCAGAAAGGTGGATTCCAGCCGCTTGCAGGAAGGTGAAGTTGGGTTGGTACCCCGTCAGGGCAAGCACAAAATCGTTCGGCAGTGTTTTTTCTCCATCCGGGGTTTGTATGAGAATTTCACGGGGCCGGATCTCGGTAACCGTACTGTTGAAAAAAGCCCTGATACTTCCTTCCTCTATCCTGTTGAGGACATCCGGGCGAACCCAGTATTTGACCCTTTGCCCGATTTCGGGCCCCCTCACGATCATGGTTACCTCGGCGCCCTTCCGCCAGCATTCCAGGGCTGCATCCACGGCGGAATTGCTCGCCCCCACCACTGCCAGTTTCTGACTGGCATAAAAGTGAGGGTCCTTGTAGTAGTGGGAAACCTTGGGAAGATCCTCCCCGGGGACCTCCAGGCGGTTCGGCAGGTCGTAGAAGCCGGTCGCGATGATTACATTTTCGGCCCGGTAACTACCTCGATCCGTTTCCACGGAGAACGCTTCTGCCCCCCGTTGCACCTTGTTTACCTTTTCAAAGAGGTGGATATTGAGCTGGTTGGAGGTTACGATTCTTCGGTAGTATTCAAGAGCTTCACTCCTCTTGGGCTTTGCCTCTTTGCTGATAAAGGGGATTTCATCGATTTCCAACCGCTCCGAGGAAGAAAAAAACTGCATGTTCACCGGATAGTTAAAAAGAGAATTGACAATTGGCCCTTTTTCAAGGATGAGATAGGATCCCCCCTTCTTTTTGGCTTCCAGGCCGCAGGCAATACCTATGGGCCCGCCTCCGATGATGATCAATTCCATACTGCTGTTCGCCCATTAAAGATTCGCCACTCAATTTTAAAAGTACTCGCTTAAATCGCATTGTTTCTCAATTATTATTATTGTAAAGTAAATGATTATTTAACAATTATAAAAGTAATGTTCCTAATAATTATTAACGATAAAATACATAAGATGTTTACAAATAACAGTTTACGAAT
>CBDUBB010000220.1:0-4612 GCA_965365265.1 uncultured Flavobacteriaceae bacterium | reverse complement strand
CCCGCAGGATGCGAACCACGCCGGATACGGGCATGGGACACCTTGGGTTCCGATGTGTGAAGGATATAGGGGCAAACACGCCCTGAGTTCCGATCTATTTTTTTCGCAACGAAAGAAGCCCCAGGACGGGTCCTGCGGCCAACAGGGAATAGACCCAGGGGGAATCTGCCAGTCGCAGCCCGCGGGTGAGCATTTCAATGCTGACTATGGTAATGGCAAAGCCAATACAGGTTACAATCGTCAGGGCCGTACCCTTCTTTTCAGAAGCGGCATTCTGGGCCACCAGGGTGGAGAAAAGGGGAGAATCCGCGATCACAACCATCCCCCAGAAAAGCATAAAAAGAAGGAAAAAGGTGGTGGATTCCCAGTGCAATACCCAGGGGAATACCAAACAACACGAACCGGAGAGCAGCAGGGATACCGCAGCTACTTTTCCCGGGCCCAGGGATCGGGACAGGTAGCCCCCCAACACACAGGCAGGCCCCCCAATACCGATGATCAAAAAAGACCATAGGGAAATTGGTAAATCACTCCCCTGGTGCAGGTCTATGTAGGTGCTGAGCATCACGGGAACAAACGCCCAGAAGGCATAAAGTTCCCACATATGTCCGAAGTACCCGAAGGCAGGTGCGCGGAATTCCCTTTTCCTGAAAACGCTAAAAAAGGCGGTAAGGTCCAGCTTTTGCATCCGACTTCGGAAAGGTCCATCGGGCAGGAACCACATGGAAACGCCTCCTGTGAAGGCCATGGCTGAGGTAATGCCCACCACCTGTTTCCAGGAGATCGCGAGGGCTCCGGAGCTCAGCAAATGGGGAAAGGCGGTTCCAAGTACCAGGGCCCCCACCAGGAAACCCAGGGAGGTGCCCAGCCCCCTGTCGTAATAATCCGATGCGATCTTCATCCCTACCGGATAAATGCCGGCGAGGAAAAAACCGGTGGCAAAACGGAGTAGGAGAAGGGTTAGGTAGCTATTACCTTCCCAGATCAGGCCCAGGTTGGCAAGTGTCCCTAAAACGGCAGACAGGAAAAATACCCGCGAGGGAGGAAAGCGGTCTGCCAGGGTTAAGAGGGCGAAAATCAGCGTGCCGCTGATAAATCCAAACTGTACGGATGCCGTCAGGTCTCCCAGGGCGGTCGAGGGAAGGCCAAAATGGGCTGAAAGCGGCCCCATCACCCCGTTGGAGGCAAACCACAGGGAAGTACCGCAGAACTGCGAGAATACAATTAGGGGCAGCACATGCCTTCCGGTACGGGGCAACCCTGACCCTGCGGAGCTTTTTAGGGTGGAATTCACAGACCGCATATTACGGATTTTCCGGGAATCAATTCCCGTACATCTACTTGGGCCGCTGCGGGTAAATTGTACCACCAACCTAATACTATGGCCTCATCCCTGCGTAGAAATCGCACGCACATTTTGGTAAACAATAGCAATGGGTGGTGGCCAGATGACCTACCTGAGTACGCATTAAATTTTCCGGGGTGGTATCTTTGAAACAAAAACCCATTGGAAACTCATTTTGACCTTCAGGCCCTGGAGGCCATGGAAGGACGCAGCCGGGCCACCCTCATCAACAAGGTAGCTGGCTATAAGACCGCCAACCTGATAGGGACCCGTTCAGCTGCAGGAGTGGCAAACCTTGCCCTTTTTAACTCCGTGGTCCACATCGGGGCCAACCCTCCGTTTCTGGGCTTTATCCTGCGGCCTGCTACAGTCCCCAGGCATACCTATGAGAACCTTAGGGAAACGGGGTGTTATACCATTAACCAGGTTACCTCGGAAATCCACAAACAGGCACATTGCGCTTCGGGTAAATTTCCCCCGGAGACTTCCGAATTCGAAGCCTGCGGGCTGACACCTCTTTACACAGAGGACTTTCAGGCGCCTTATGTAGCCGAAAGCGCGATTAAAATAGGGCTTATGTTCGAAGAGGAACACCTGCTGTGCAATGGTACGCGGCTGATTGTGGGTCGGGTCCACCACCTCTACCTTCCCGAAAATGCTATGGCATCAGACGGGGACGTGGCCCTGGAAGAACTGGACACCGTAGCCATAGGAGGGCTGGATACGTATTACAGGGGAGTAAAACTGGGACGTTACGGTTATTACCGCCCCGGTGAAGAACTGAAGGAACTGGGCTAATCACATGATTTGACAGCCCTTATCATTCCAGGCGAATCGAATCAATGCGAAGTTCAAATTCTTCTTCCTGTTTATTCCCGATTAAGATACCCACTTCTTCCAGGGAGTCCCCGTCAAAATCGGGCAGGTTGAGTTTCCTGCCCCGGAAGGTGGGGTAGAACTCCGCCAGCGGGAGGGTAATTTCTTCCCAGTCCCCACTAGTCTCAAAGTAATGGATATAGGCGTAATAGTCACTTTTCCGGGCCCGGATGCGGAACTGATAGCGCCCGCCATCCCCTTTTAAATGGAGGACCAGGGATTGGATGTTCTTCAGGGGTACCTTTCCACAATCCAGACGGATGGAAGCGAAGCCTCCGTTGTTTTCAAGGGAAACCTTTCCCGAGAACACCCCGTGCCCCTCTGCATCCACCTTGAGGGTGCTTCTGGAAAGCCCCCCCATTACCCCGTCATTGACCACCATCCACCCTTCAAGGGAGGCCTCTTTACTAAAGTCAAAAACAGTTTGTGCTTGCATCAGGCAGAGTATAAGGAGGATTATATTCACAGGAAGTATCACTTACCCAAAGATACGGCATAGGCACGGCAATAACATGACTTGCCGCCTCTCTGGAGCGGGGTAGAGGAGGTCCGTTGGGATTTAGCACACGACCTCACAATCCAACAACCTCAGGTTAAACCGGGGCCTGAGGTGGTCGGGAAGTGAGCCTGGAAAACTTTTAAATGATCTACAGATACTTTGTCAGGAATTTAAAAAACTCTTTTTTAAGGTTGTGGAACATTTCCCGCTGCGTTTCCATTTCATCACGGTACTCGAGGTGTCTTTGTACCATAGCCCTGTCCATTGAATCGTCTCCCGCCATGCTTTGGCCAGCAATCCGGTGTTCATGGGATTCAATGCCTTCCAGGAATTCGTCAATCCTGCCTTCATGAAGGATAAATTCGTTTTGAAAGTGTTCCAGCTGAGTGAGGACCTCTTTGTCCGTCCAGCGAAGTACAAGTTCTTCCAGGCGGTGTTTGAAGGATTTCATTTCATCTTTCCAGAAAAAGAGTTCACTTCTCCAGCGTTCGTGTTCAAAGTGAAGATCGGAGTTGTAGATAACTTGGGTTTCCATTTCAATGTATTTATGGGTTCTTGTTCTGATTTTCAAGTACAGTCATTAAAGGTGTTCTTCCACCTCCCTGGAGTCCATCAGGTGCTCCATCACCTTAAAGGTTTCCTTTTTGGCCAGGCGGTAATTCTTTATAAAGGAGGCTACCTCTTCCTCAAGTTCGCCGTGTTCTGTGCGGAAGGTCTGTGAATCATAGGTAAATGGGTTCTCCATCAGATCGGAAAGATGGCCCAGGTGGGTATCGACCTTTCCCAACAGTTCCAGACATTCACCTTTTATCCTTACCAACATGTTTTTACTCTTGCGGACCATTTCAACGTCCTCGTAACGCGTCAGCCACATGAGATATTTATTCACCAGGTGATGGAGGAATTTCAGGTCGTCCCGATGGAACGTCAGATCGGACAGCCAGTGTTCCGTCAGCGCGTACAGTTGCCGCCATTCAGCCTTCATGATGTAATCGTCCTTGGGTCTGATTCGGAAATTTGTCATGGCTTTGGAATTTGATAATTCATAGTGGGGGTCCCGTGTTTGTCCTCGCCCGTCCGGCCAGGTCGCCCGAATACTGGAATTTCGGGAGGTCATTAGATAAAAATAGGACGGCCGGCAACCAAATACTATGATTTAGGTCAGCTAAGTTTAGTTCAGGAAGGGGACAGATGGTAGTGGGGAGATGGGTTACCTGTCTTTCGAGGTTCCAGGTTCAAGGTTCAAAGGGTAGAGGCCTCACATCTCAGGCTTTTGACTGCAGGGGCTTTCAGGAGATGCTGTCTTTACTTTGAATATGAGGGTGAAGAGGTGCTCCAATAGGGGCCCACCCTCCCACCCTGACGAAAAGTTACATCAAGCGCCTGCAAAATCCCATCAGGCTGATTCTGACAATGTAGAAACTATTCTGAAAGTTCTAATCCCACACAAACCGCCAGGTGCCATCTGCCTGCCGTTTCCAAACGGTGTGAAAGACACCGTTACTTTGATTTTTATTGCCCAGGGAATCGGTGGTGATTAGGGTAAAGGATCCATAGGTATACCCCAGGTCTCCGGCGGCCGAAACATCCACAAAATCCGGTTTCCAGGTCAGGGTCATTGCCCCGGGATCTGGCGGGTTTTCCTCGAACTGCCTTGCAATTTCATCCCGGCCTTTGATCAGGCGGTTGTTACGCATCAGCACGGCATCTTCCGCGGCAAAGGTGAGAAAGGCCTTGGCGATACCTTCTTTTTCGGACAAGGCGGAAAAGGCCAGTTCGGTTTCCCGGATTTCCTGTTTCCATTTGGCAGCCATTCCTTTTTCGGGTTTTGACCGGCATCCTGATACCATAATCAGGCTGATTAAAACAGCAATAAATTTGATTTTCATTCG
>CBDUBB010000219.1:0-4624 GCA_965365265.1 uncultured Flavobacteriaceae bacterium | reverse complement strand
CGAGCCAGTGAGGGTTAATAAATCCTCCCCAGGCACATATCCGGTAGAAATCTCAATCGAAACCAGGGGGGCTGTAGTGTCGTCAGGATCGGTAATGCTAATACTTTCAACTACGGGCGTGGTGTCTCCGGGGCAATACAACTGGTCACCTGCCACCGTAAGGACCGGGGGTTGGTTGGGCGGCTCCAAGGTGGCGGTAAACAGCACATTATCAATAAAGATTTCATCCCCATTACTCCAATTACCTGAGTCAGAGCTAAATCTTATGGCCGAACTGGCTGAGCGCTCTGCAGAAGTTAGGGTGTAACTTAAAGAACCTTCTCCTTCGAGGGAGGCCACCCTGTTCCAGCTACTTCCATTGAACAACTCAACCAAAAGAAGCTCATCGCCATCCTCCTGTACATAATCCAGGGTCAGGACTGCCGCGGTTGCCCTGCTTAGGTCCAGCGTCCTGCTGATAGATCTATCGTCTATATTTCGAAATCGAAGCTGATCATCGCGAATCTCGATTCGACCGCCACCCGGATCATTATTTTCTCCGGATTCTGTCCAGTTACCGCTGAAATCCTGGGTTCCGTCATTGTTGGAATACGATTCTGAACTGAATGTATCCAGAAAGGTGTCCTGGGCCCTTACGCTACTGATGCACAGCGACCACACCAATAGTACAAGTCCCGATATTTCAAATAGGCTCGATCCGAATAACTTTTTTGTATTGGCAGGGGTAGTACCAGTCATATCACAAAACATCTGATCTTTAAACCCCAGAAAATACAGCCAGATGGCATCAGGTTTAAAAAATGTCGTGTAAGGGTAAATATAACAGGTAAAATGCAGGAATTAAAGGTGCAACTCGACTAAAAAAGGGGTAGTTCACCGAGTTACACCCAAATTCCTGCACTTGAAGGGAGCTGTTGCCCCTTCAGCTACTCGAAAATGATAAACTCCGACCGCCGGTTTTTTTCATGGTCGGCTGCAGCGCACCGCACCCCGTCATCACACTGGTTGACCAGCTGGGTCTCCCCGTAGCCTTCCCACCGCAACCGGTCTGCTGAGATCCCTTTGGAAATGATGTATCTGGCCGTTGCCTCGGCCCGTTTCTGGGATAACCACAGGTTGTAGGCATCCGGTCCACGGCTGTCTGTATGGGAATTCGCCTTGATTTTCAGGCTGGGGTATTTCTCCATGGCCGTGATAATCTTCTGCAATTCGACTTCGGCATCAGGCCGTATGTCGTATTTGTCAAAATCGAAGTAAATCGTGCTCAGCTGGAGTAATTTAGCCAAATCATCCCCGTACCCCGCAGAAATAGATTCCGGTTCCAGATAAAAATCAACCACCTGGGGTTTCCCATCGGAGGGGGAAAGGAACTCTTCCGAAGGGATATACCCCTGACGCGAGGCCCGAACAAAATTTCCCTGTTCACAGTCCAGTGTTAGCTGGTAATTCCCTTCGGCATCTGTCAGGGTGGAAGATACTTCCTGGTTGTCCTCATTGATGACCCTTACCGTCGCCCCGGCCAGGACTTCATTGGTGATCTTGTCCCGTACGGTCCCCGTGATTTCCTGAAGGCATTCGAATCTCAGGGGTTCCATTTCGGTAAAGGCATAGATATCGTCACCCCCACGACCACCTTCCCGATTGGAGGCAAAAAAGCCCTCGTTGGTCTGGTTCTTTACGATGTAGGTGAAATCATCCAAGGGAGAATTCACCGGGGTTCCGACGTTCAACACCTTGCCCCTGAAAGAAAGCTGCTCGAGTTTTACGGCAAAAACATCCAGGCCTCCCAACCCGGGTAATCCGTCAGAGGCGAAATAGAGGATGTTGTCCGAGCTAACGAAGGGAAAGGTCTCCCTGCCAAGGGTATTGATCTTGGAGCCCAGGTTTTCGGGGGTTCCAAAACCGCCGTTTTCAAGGATGGGTACCTTGTAAATATCAGACATTCCCAGGGATCCGGGCATGTTGGAGGCAAAGTACAGTGTTTTTCCATCCGGGCTGATGGCCGGGTGGGCAACCGAGTAGTCATCGCTGTTGAAGGGTAACTCTTCCTCCTGCCCCCAAACGCCGTCTTTCAGCCGGGCCCGGTAAACCTTTAGGCGTACCAGTCCTTCCTCATCGGTTGCGATCTTACCGTCCTTAAAATTGTTCCTCGTGAAATAGAGGGTCTGCCCGTCAGGGCTCAGGGCGGAGGTAGATTCATGCCACCGGGTATTGACCCCTTCCAGTTTTCTGATTATGGATTCTCCCGTGCTATCCGTACGGGTAGCGTAAATATCCATAAAATCCCTTGCATTCCAGGAATGGCGATAGCGGGCGAGGTTCCCCGTATCCCGGTCCGAGGAAAAAAGCAATTCTTCTCCATAAAAGCTCGGGGCAAATTCAAGGTAACGCGAATTAAATGGAAACTCTTCTAACTGATACCTGCCCGAATTAGACCGGATGACCGCCAGGTAATCTTCTTCCTGCTCACCGGTGCTGTCCCTTCCCGTCAGGGTATAGAAGGTCCTCATGGCCCTGTCAGCCCCTGTGTAGTCCTCCATGCTTTTAAGGGTCTGTGCATACCTGAAATAATACGCCGGTCCTGCATCGTGCGGGTATTCTGTAATCAACCGTCCGTACACTTCGGCTGCCTGTTCGTACTCCGCATTGAAGTAATGGGTGTCCCCAAGTTTCTGCAGGAGTTCTGCCGATACATACCCCTTGTCCAAAACCCTTTGATAGATATCCTGGGCCGGTTTGAAGCTGAAGGCATCGTATTCTTTGTTGGCCTTTTCCAACAGGGGTTCCTGTCCCATGGCTAGCAAAGGAAAGACAATAAGAAACAGGATGGTGCTTATATTTTTCATGCGTATTTCCTTTTAGAAGAAGCGCGGGGATAGCACACGCTCAAATGATTTTATCAGTTCCCACCTCAGAAATACCTCAAAGGTACCGTCGTTGAACTGGGTTCCGCCCAGTTCGGTGGTTTCCCTGTCATAAGCCATTCCAATCATCAATTGCTGGTTCAGCTGGAACCCGATAAGGCCACTGATGGAGGCATCCCATCGGTAAGCTGCCCCAAAAGAAAACTTCTCGTTGAAGAGGAAGGTACCCGAAAGGTCGAGCTGAAGTGGGGCCCCGCTGACTACCTTGGTCAAAATAGCCGGCTTAAACTTGAGGTTGTAGTTCAGGTCGAAAACATACCCGGTAATCATATAGAAGTTGATGCGTTCCGTGGAAAGGAACTGCACATCATTCGCGTCCTGCCGGTTGTTGTCAAAGTATTCCGATTGCAACAGGTTGGGCGCGGAAAGCCCTGCGTAAAACCGGTCTGTGTGGTAGTACGCCCCCACCCCGAAATTCGGGGAGAAGCGGTTGTCGATATTGTCGCTTTGTACCGGTTCGGCATCAAAATTCCGAAGGCCGCTGAAATCCAGGCTCAGCATGTTGCCCCCCGCTTTAAGGCCGAATGACAGTTTAGCGTCCCTAGAAACATCGATGGTATAGGATACCACGGCGTCCAGATAGGTCTCCTGAACCACCCCATCCCCTATGTTGTCGTGTACCACGGAAACCCCATACCCAACCCGGCTGTTCCGGATGGGTGAATGAAGGTTTAGGGTGAACGTCTCCGGAGCTCCTTCAAGCCCCATCCACTGGGACCTGTAAAGTGTCGCGAGACTCAGTTGCCCCCTGGACCCGGCGTAAGCCGGATTCACACTCATCGTATTATACATGTACTGGGTGTACTGTGCATCCTGCTGACCCAGCATTGTAGCCGACCAGAGTACGGCTACCCACACAGCTGTATATTGAATGATTCTTCGCATTTTTCCGGCTTTTATTTACTTACATACAGGTATCCCTGTCCCGTAACCTTCTCCTGATTCAATTCGTATTCAAAGATATAGTAATATACCCCCGCGGGCAGATACGCCCCTGCGTTGACCGTGGATCGGCCCCTGGACCTGCCGTCGAATACGTTGTTCTGGTTGTTGTAATTAGTACCCTCGTAGACTGCAACGCCCCAGCGGTTGAATATTTTAAGGGTGTTGTTGGGCACCCGGTCCACATTCCTTATGAACAGGAAGTCGTTCCTTCCGTCTCCGTTCGGGGTCACCAGCTGGTTCACTTCGATGCTGCCTTCCTCGGGCTGGTCATCCACCGGGTCCAGGTAATCGGGCGTGCCGTCCCCGTCCGTATCGTCGTTGGTCGGATCCCCGTCATTGTCCGCATCCTCATCAGGGGTGTTGATACCGTCCCCGTCGTCGTCCAGGTCCCGATAATTTACGTCTTCGGTACCGTCCGTGTCCGGAAGGTCACTGGCCGGGTCCTGGATCTCGTCATTGACAATGAAACCGTCATTCACATCACTGCCCTCATACCCGTCGTCCAGGCCGTCCCCGTCCGTATCGGTGCCTGTGAAGGTCCAGTCAGGCTGGCCGTCGTAGTTGAAATCGTTCCCCTCGTTATTGTCAGGGACCAAATCGTTGTCCGTATCTGTATCCAGGTAGTCCGGTTCATCGGAATTATCCGTGTTTACCGGGGTCAGGCCGCCCAGGTAGGCAGAATTGACCCCCTGATTGGCTGCATAGGTTGCCGCATCATCCGGATTAGGGAGGATATAATCAAAGGTAGGCTGACC
>CBDUBB010000218.1:0-4630 GCA_965365265.1 uncultured Flavobacteriaceae bacterium | reverse complement strand
GCCTGGGAAGCAACGACGCCGGCGGCTGCCTGGTATCCCTCTTGGCCACCTTCGCCTACTGGTATCCCACAAAAAACCTATCCCACAACGTGGTTTTGGTCGCCTCAGCGGAGGAGGAGAACTCAGGCCCCAATGGCCTGGGAAGCGAGCTGAAGGAACTTCCGCATATCGATGTGGCCATCGTGGGGGAACCCACCCTTCTGGACCTCGCCATATCGGAAAAAGGGCTGATCGTTTTTGACGGTATCGTAAAGGGTACCCCCTCACATGCCGCCCACCCAAACCCGGATAACGCCATCTACAATGCCATTCCTGTACTGGAGTGGTTCCGGGACTACCGTTTTCCCAGGATATCTGAAACCCTCGGAGAAGTTAAATTAACCGTATCACAGATCAATGGGGGCAAACAACACAATGCGGTTCCCGCACAGGTCGAATTTGTACTGGACGTACGTGTCAATGATTGTTATACCAATGCTGAGATCGCCGGAACCCTTCAGGAAGAAGCTCCCTGTGAACTCTTCCCCAGGTCCCTTCGTTTAAATTCTTCTTCCATAGATCCCGGGCATCAGCTGGTTCGGGCAGGGATGGCATTGGGTCGAAAAACCTATGGTTCCCCAACCCTTTCGGACCAGGCGTCCCTGGATTGTCCCTCATTGAAACTGGGGCCGGGCGACACCTTGCGTTCGCATTCAGCAGACGAATTCATCTATGTAACCGAAATTGAAGAAGGAATCCAGTTCTATACGGACCTTCTTGAGCGGTTCCTGGACCCGGGGGAAGACTCCCGGCCGGAATACCCAATATAATGGAAACTGGTTTGGAATCTGAACAGTTGTGTGTTTTTTGCAGTTTAAATACCGAAATTCGGACAGGGGGCGGGGGACCCCCATGTTAAAGTAGTTTATGGAAATAAGTCAAACTGGCAACGATTGAGGAATACGATACAGATACGAATCACTAAAGCACAGGTATGAAATTATGGGATAAGGGCAGTACGCCCGACAAGCAAATGGACCTATTTACAGTAGGCAATGACAGGGAGCTCGACCAGATCCTGGTGGAATACGACCTGAAGGCTTCCAGGGCCCATGCAGAAATGCTGGGGAAGATCGGAATCCTGGATTCCGGGGAAACCGAAGCCATAGTCGAGGAGTTGGACAGAATGATGGAAGAGGCCCGTTCAGGCGATTTTCCTATTGAAGAGCCCTTTGAGGACATGCATTCCAAGATAGAATACGAACTCACAGCGCGTATAGGAGAGGCAGGAAAGAAAATTCATACCGCCCGCTCCCGGAACGATCAGATCCTCACCGCCCTCCAGCTATACCTGAAAGATACCATCCTCAGTTTTCACACCCAGGTCAATGAACTGTTTGAGGTCCTCCTGAAACTCGCTGACACACATAAAGAAGTCCTGCTACCCGGGTATACGCACCTTCAGGTAGCCATGCCTTCTTCCTTTGGCCTTTGGTTTTCTGCCTACGCCGAGAGTTTGGTGGATGACACCTATTTCCTCCGTGCAGCTTACAGGGTTGCCGACCAGAATCCCCTGGGCAGTGCCGCGGGATATGGGAGCTCTTTTCCCATTGACCGCTCCTTTACCACCTCCCGCATGGGTTTTGCCACCCAGAAATTCAATGTGGTGGCTGCACAGATGGGGCGGGGCAAGGTGGAAAGGGCCACAGCCATGGCCATGGCTTCCATAGCGGGAACCCTCGGAAAAATGGCGATGGACATCTGCCTGTACCTCAGCCAGAACTTTGCATTTATCTCTTTCCCGGAAGAACTCACTACCGGGAGCAGTATCATGCCCCATAAAAAGAATCCGGACCTCTTTGAACTGGTACGGGCCAAATGCAACCTTATCCAGGGATTGCCTAACCAACTGACGCTGCTTACCACCAACCTCACCAGTGGCTACCACCGTGACATGCAACTGACCAAAGCCCTGTTGCTGCCTGCCGTTGAACAACTCAAGGCCTGCCTGGAAATCACAACCTCAAGCCTGGGGAAAATAAGGGTGAATGCAAGGATCCTCGAGGACCCCAAATACGACTACCTGTTTAGTGTGGACAGCCTGGATGCCATGGTACAGGAAGGGACTCCTTTCCGGGAAGCCTACAGGAAGATGGCGGATAGGATCGCATCCGGGAATTTCAAACCGGACAAAAGCGTGCGGCACACCCATGAAGGAAGCCTCGGGAACCTCTGTCTTGGGGAAATACGAAAGAAAATGGAACAGGCCTGGAATTAAACAAGGGGCCGATCAGCTGATCATTTTCAGGTTGATCACTTCCTGGGGGGTCAGATGCCTCCAGTGCCCCCGGGGCAGGTCTTTCTTGGTTAGGCCTGCAAATACTACCCTGTCCAGTTTTACCACCTCGTAGCCCATGTGTTCGAAAATCCTCCGCACAATGCGGTTTCGTCCGCTGTGTAGCCGTATCCCAACTTCCCGTTTCGGCGCCCCGGGTATATAACTGGCCTCGTCAACGGCAATCGCCCCGTCTTCCAGCTCTATTCCCTCGCGGATTTTATCAAGATCACTGGCTTTAAGGTTTTTGTTGAGTTCCACATGGTAAATTTTCCTCACCCCGTGCTTAGGGTGGGTCAGGGTTTTGGCGAGGTCGCCGTCATTGGTGAACAAAAGCAGTCCCGTTGTATTCCTGTCCAGCCGCCCTACGGGCAGCAACCGGGAAGCGCTTGCATTTGAGATCAATTCCATAACCGTCCTGCGTCCCTTCTCGTCCCGGGTGGTCGTGATAAAATTCTTTGGTTTGTTAAGCAGCACGTATTCCTTTTTTTCCCGCTGGAGCAATCTGCCGTCAAAGCGTACCTCATCCCCAGGGGAAACCTTGTAGCCCATCTCGGTAATGGTCTTCCCGTTAACGGTCACATTCCCAGCGGCAATATACGTATCCGCCTCCCTTCTGGAGCAAACCCCTGCATTGGCAACATACTTATTCAGTCGGACCAGGTGCGGCTCATTTCCCCGGGGGGGAGTTGTCTTTTTAATGGGGGCATTCCCACGGGCATAACTCTTTTTCCGGTAGGTCCCACCCTGCCTTCCAGAGGGTTTATTTCCCTTATTCGAATCCGATCGGCTCATAGTAGAATTTCCACAAAGGTATTAAATGTCCGGGTCCTCCAGATGGAGAATGGACTGCCGGTTGCGATTTAATGTTAAACGGGTGACGTCGGGCCGGCTGTAATGGCCTGAAGGATCAAAATTCTGGCGGGCCTCGTAGATGCGATTCAGGGAAAGCTCCTGTACAAAGATCCCTTCCGAGTCCACCTGTGGTTCCAGTAACCAGGACCCATCGGGAGCGGCAATACAGGAACCTCCATTTGCAAGGGTCTCCGGGGCTCGCTCCAGCAGTTGTTCAAGGTGTGGAGTTTGTTCCGGAAAGGCATCACGCCTCATCAGGGAGGAAGCCGAGATCACATAACTCCTGGATTCCCGGGCAACAAAACGCGTAATATCACGGGTATTGTAATCACTGCCGGGCCAAACGGCAATATGTACATTTTCACCCTGGGCGTAGAGGGAAGCCCGTACCAGGGGCATCCAGTTTTCCCAGCAGTTCAGCCCGCCCAGGGAAAACGATTTCAGGGGGTGTACCTGTAGTCCGTTGCCATCCCCGGGGGCCCAGGTTAGTCGTTCGTCGTAGGTCGGTTGAAGTTTGCGGTGTATTGAGCGGACTCCCTCCTTTGAGTCGATGTAGGCCAGGGAACAATACAGGCTGTGTCCCCCACGGTCCTTGGCCCGTTCCACAATTCCCAGATATACCGATACCCCGAGATCCCGGCTCCGCTGAATAACCGGGTCCAGGTCTCCGTCTTCAGGCACCACGGCATTTCGCAGATAGTGCGCGTGCAGCTCCTTGTTTTCTGGCAATTCCCAGGCAGCCCCGTCCAGATATGCCAGCCAAAAAGGATACCCGGGCCAGAAGGCCTCTCCAAAGACCAGTAATTCGACCCCTTCTGCAGCTGCCTTTTCCAGGGCGTCCAGGATCAACTCAAGGGTAGCGGCCTTGTCGAGCCATACAGGGGTTAGCTGGGCGATGCCCACACGGAGGGTTTCTCGGTTCATAGAAGTCGGTTTAAGACCAGGTCGATATCGATCAGCAGGATTCCGAATACCCCGGAGACGATAATAAACTTAAGGATATTGTGCAGCCATACAAAGTGTTTCTTGGAACTGGACCTCCAAAGAAGGACAAGAAACAATAGCAATAACAAACTGCTCGCGATGAAATACAGGTACATATAACCGATATCAAAACGGGCGATAAGCAGGCCAGCCGGGAGCAATGCAAGAATAATAAGGCAGGTGATGCACCATTTGGAAAACCGGGTGCCGTAGCGCACGGCGACGAAGCCCGGCTGGTCGAGGCGCGTCCAGACGATCGCGCTGTCGTGGGTGAGGCTGCCGAGCAGCGAGCCCTGGGGGGTGGACTGTGCCGGCAGCGAGAACGCGAGGAGGGCGACGGCGAGACAGCGGGGGTACATGGTCCCCACATCATAGGCATCTCGTCGCCGCGGCCGCGGGCGGTTCAGCGCATCGAGCGGAGGAAGGCTTCGAACTTCTTGTCCTGGCCGACCATCTCGTTGGTCGGGCCAACCATCT
>CBDUBB010000217.1:0-4634 GCA_965365265.1 uncultured Flavobacteriaceae bacterium | reverse complement strand
TTATCCAAGAAGACAGAGTGATTGAAGTGCGAAGAGAAGCGGAAGTTTTCCTGGACCGCCTCGATCCAGGTTCTTCTATTCGGCGCTTTGACACCAAAGTACCGGTGGGCGAAGGAGAGCCATTCTTTGTGGAAGGAAAGGGTATCTATCGGCTGGTACCTGAGAACTAATCCGTACCTGCGCCTGGGGACGTTACTATTTTAGGGCTTCCAGGGCTTTCTGCACCGAACCGTATTTTTTTAGCGCAGTCCCGGCCTCCTCGTAAGTGAGTTGCAGGTGTTCGACCAGGTAACGGGTTCCCCGATCGATTAATTTATTGTTGCTCAACTGCATATGTACCATTTTATTTCCCTGTACACGACCGATTCGGATCATCAGGGAAGTAGAGATCATATTCAGCACCAGTTTTTGAGCCGTCCCGCTTTTCATCCGGGTACTCCCGGTCACAAATTCCGGACCTACCGGCACTTCTATCGGCACTTCTGCGGCAACGGCAAGGGGAGAACCGGGGTTGTTGGTCAGCCCGGCTGTGAGGATCCCTTCCTGCCGGGCCTTTCGGATGCCCCCAATCACGTAGGGCGTGGTGCCGGAAGCAGCGATCCCCACGAGGGTATCCATTTTGTTGATGGCAAAG
This sequence comes from uncultured Flavobacteriaceae bacterium, assembly GCA_965365265.1. Taxonomy (GTDB): domain Bacteria; phylum Bacteroidota; class Bacteroidia; order Flavobacteriales; family Flavobacteriaceae; genus Robiginitalea. Next base: position 4,000 of record CBDUBB010000217.1, on the reverse strand, counting down.
GCGCTTAAATCCTCCCAGGCCTGGTCCATATCATCCTCGGCGTGTTCCACGGCCTTCCTGATGGCCTGGTCACCTCCTGCGATCAGCCCGATTACCCGATCGTGGGGCATCCCGTAGGTTGGCGGGATCTCCGAGGCATCAAGGATCCCCAGGCGACCGCTGGTGCCTGCCCCGATATAAAACAACCGCCCCCCGCTGAGAAAGCGGGGTTCCAGTTCCTCCACCAGCCTGCTGATGGCAGGAATAGCTTTTTGAACCGCCAGGGCTACCTGCTGATCTTCCCTATTGATGTTCATGAGGAGCTCCCCCACCTCCATGTCTTCAAGTCGGTCATAATGAGAAGGCTGTTCGGTAATCTTCTTGAAATTGGCCATTGGCTAAAGGATATGAATTTGGTGGTCGCGAAAGGAATTCAACCGGTTGTGTTCCGGGGGAAGTTCGGTGACCATGGTATTGATGGCGTGGATATCACAGGTCCGATACCGGTGCTGTGAATTCAGTTTTTCCGAAATGCACAACAAGACCACCTTGCGGGAAGCCTCTATCACGGCCTTCTTTACCTGGACCACATCCCAGTCGAACTCGGTTAATCCGTGAAGGGCATCCACATACCCTGTACCGATAAAACTGTAGTCTACCTGTATTTCTGAAAGGGCACTAACGGCGCTCGCACCAGCAGTGATCTGAGCTTCCCCTGAAACCTCTCCCCCTATCAGGATGACCCGTATCCCATCTTTGGCCACCAGTTGCAGGGCCACCGGAAGGCTGATCGTAAAGCAGGTAAGGTCAAGGGTTTCGGGCAAAACCCGTGCGAGCTCCTGACAGGTGGTCCCCCCGTCAATGAAAATCACACTTCCCTTGCGAAGCAGCCCGAGGGCTTTCCCGGCAATGATCTTTTTTTCCTCCAGGGCATATATATTGATATCAGCGGCTGCAGGGGATACAAACCCCAGTGAAACGGCCCCGCCGTGTACCTTTCTCAATTTTTGCAGGCGATCCAGCTCCTTGACGTCCCGCCTCACGGTATCCACCGAAACTTCCAGTTGCTCGGCGAGGTCGGTCAGGAGGACACGGTTGTGCACTTCAACCTCATTTAAGATAATTCGCTGCCGTTCCTCCTTGAGCATTTCACAGGTTTTGCACAAAGATAGGAAAATCTTCTTTTTGCTTTTTTTTGCGGTTTATTAATTTTAAAAATCTTTTTAATTGCATTTAACAGCATTTTAATTTGCATAATGCTGCAAATAATGAAATTCTCACTAAATTTGTACCGGAACAAATACAGACTGCTATCATGACTGAAACTGCGTATGCCACCCCTTCCCAACCCATTCCCGACGAAGGAGAAGCCAAAAAATTCGAACGAATTCCAACCCGCATCTACGGAGATTCCGAAGCTGCCTCTTTTTATGTAGCCAATGAAATAGCCGAGTTGATCCGACAGCGGCAAAAACAGGGTAAAAAAGTAGTAATCGGCCTGGCGACGGGTTCCACCCCGACAAAAATGTATGAATTCCTGGTTCGTTTTCATAAAGAAGAAGGCCTGAGTTTTAAAAACGTGGTGACCTTCAACCTGGACGAATACTATCCCATGCAGCCGGATTCCATTCACAGCTACGTGCGGTTTATGAATGAGCACCTTTTCGACCATATCGATATCCCCAGGAGTCAGGTACACATCCCGGACGGGACCCTGGAAAAAGAAGATGTCCGGGACTTTTGCCTGGAATATGAAAGAAAGATCGAAAAGGCGGGAGGCCTGGATATTCAGATCCTCGGGATCGGACGAACAGGCCATATCGGATTCAATGAACCGGGATCTTCCCTGAGCAGTATTACCCGTATGGTGCGCCTGGACCGGGTTACCCGCCTGGATGCCGCCAGTGACTTTTTCGGGATGGAGAATGTGCCCACCAGGGCCATCACTATGGGGGTTGGCACCATTCTCTCCGCCAGGCGGATAATCATGATGGCCTGGGGAGAGGGCAAGTCTGAAATCATCAAGCAGGCGGTTGAGGGAAAAATCAGGGAATCTGTTCCGGCGACTTTCCTGCAGGAGCACCCCAATTGCGAGGTCATCACAGACAGGGCCGCCGCTTCCTCCCTGACGAGGGTAGCGACCCCCTGGCTGGTTACCGAATGTGACTGGGACGACCTGCTCATCAAGAAGGCGGCCATCTGGCTTTCCCAGAAACTGGAGAAGGCCATTCTGAAGCTCACCAATGAAGACTATAACGAATACGGGATGGGCAACCTGGTGGCCGAAATCGGATCGGCAGAACACATCAACCTGAAAGTCTTCAACGATCTGCAAAGAACCATAACCGGCTGGCCCGGCGGCAAACCCAATGCGGATGACAGCAGCCGGCCGGAACGCAGGGATCCCTATCCGAAACGCAGCCTGATCTTCAGCCCGCATCCGGATGACGACGTAATCTCCATGGGTGGTACCCTGCTCAGACTGGTAGACCAGGGGCACGAGGTCCACGTGGCCTATCAAACTTCCGGGAACATCGCGGTTTTTGACGATGAGGTCATCCGATTCCTCGACTTCGCCACCGATATCGAGGAGGAGAACCTGGAGTTGCACGAACAATTCCGGGAAGTGCGGGAATTCCTGAGTCAGAAAATGCCCGGAGAGGTCGACAGCCCGGAAATTCAAAATTTCAAGGCCCTTATCCGTAAAGGGGAAGCCCTTTCGGCCTGCCGGTATTGCGGTGTGCAGGAAGCCCACGCACACTTTATGAACCTCCCCTTCTACGAGACGGGAACGGTCAAGAAAAAACCACATACAGAAGCCGATATACAGCTCACCTATGATTTGCTCCAGGAGCTGAAGCCTCATCAGGTATTCGCGGCCGGGGACCTTTCAGACCCCCACGGCACCCACAGGGTGTGTCTGGAGATCATCTTCCAGGCCCTGGAACGGCTAAAGAATGAGGGAGCGGAATGGATACGGGATTGCTATGTCTGGCTTTATCGGGGGGCCTGGCAGGAGTGGGATATTGCAGATATGGAAATGGCCGTTCCCATTGGCCCGAAAGACCTGGAGCGAAAAAGAAATGCCATCTTCAAGCACCAGTCCCAAAAAGACAGCGCCATGTTCCCGGGCCACGATGAGCGGGAGTTCTGGCAAAGGGCAGAGCACCGGAACAAGGAGACCGCCCGGAAATACGACCAGCTGGGAATGGCAGAGTACGAGGCTATCGAGGGATTCGTGCGCTACCATTTCCTCTAGGACTCCCGGTGCGGGAACTCTGAGTTTGGGTAGGTCTTAATAAACGGGTCCAATTAAAATTGGGGGCGTCGAATACGCACTTTCGTCCCTGATTTTTTACTTTTAGGTCAAATTACAGCCGATGACCCCAAAAGACATGAAGGCCTGGTGGTGGGTTCCAAGCCTGTATTTCACCCAGGGCCTTCCCTATGTACTTGTGGTCAGCGTATCGGTGATCATGTACAAACAATTGGGCATCGGTAACGCCGAGATTGGCCTCTACACCAGCTGGCTCTACCTGCCCTGGGTCCTGAAACCCCTTTGGAGTCCCTTTGTGGACCTGAAGGGCACAAAACGGGGATGGTTTCTCTGGATGCAATTGGTGATTTCCGCCGCCCTCCTCGGGGTGGGGCTAACCCTCCCCACCCAGGGATTTTTGATCACGACCCTCGCCTGTTTCTGGATGGCTGCTTTCGCCTCCGCTACCAACGATATTGCCTCAGACGGCTATTATATGCTCGCCCTTTCAGAAAAAAAACAGTCTTTTTTTGTAGGGCTCAGGAGTACTTTTTACCGCCTGGCCATGATCACCGGACAGGGGCTGATCGTGATCCTGGCCGGATTGCTGGAACAGCGCTTCGGGGATCCGGCAAAAGCCTGGTCCCTTACCATGGTCATGGCTTCCGTCCTGATGCTGTTGCTTACCCTGAGCAATTTTTTTGCAGCTCCGGTATATGAAGATCCTGTGGAACGGGACATGAAACATGGTTTTATGGGGATCCT
>CBDUBB010000216.1:0-4668 GCA_965365265.1 uncultured Flavobacteriaceae bacterium | reverse complement strand
GCTCTTCTTTTTGGTAGCCGAAGACGGCAAATGCCGCCGTGTAACTCTGGAGGTAGGCCCCTTGGTGGTGGAAGTCGTCGAAGAAGAAATCTGCAATGGGCGCCTGGGGAGAGGAGGCTTTCAGGGCCGGGTGGGCATCGGGCAGGGCCGCAGCCGCGTAAAAACCGGGGTACGAAATCCCAAACATTCCCACCCTGCCGTTGTTGTTCGGTATATTTTTCAGCAACCACTCTATGGTATCCCAGGTGTCTGAACTCTCGTCAATGGCATCCTTGTCCCTGGGGTCGTTGCCGGGGATGTTGGGCCGCATGTTGTCAAAGGTCCCATCGCTCATGTATCTGCCACGCACATCCTGGAAAACCAGAATGTACCCGTCCCTGACCAGGTAGTCGGAAGGATAGCCGCTAAACTGGTAATCGGTATTCCGGGAGGCGTTGTAGCAGGTCCGGTTCATCAGGATGGGGTACTTGCTGCTCTGGTCCTTAGGGGTATATACCACGGTGAAAAGCTCAGCCCCGTCACGCATGGGGATGTGGTATTCGGCCAGGTCGTAATGCTGAACCAGATACAGGGAATCTACTTTCTGACTAAGGGCTGTACCCATCCAGAAGACAAGGACAAGCAGCAGGTAGAGGGATCTTTTCATCGGACTTTGGTTTGAATGGCCCTAAAGATAGCCAATTCAACCGATTCTAAGGGGCTGTACCGGGAAGTCAGGCAATTGGGCCGTACCCTCCCGGGGTACGCCTGGGGGGAGGCCTTTCTGGAATAATCAGGACAGCTCCGGGACCACCTCGGAAGACAGGGGCTGCAGCGCTGAGATGGCCCTGTCTACAGAAGTTACATTGTCTATAAGCAGTAAGAGGCGAAGGCCGTTGCGGGTTTGCTTTTCCTTGAGCCTTCCCTGCCCGGGGTGCGACTGCACATATTTCAGGATTTTGCCAAATGCTTCGGACCGATAGAACGCCGACTCCTGATCCCCGATGAAATACCCGACGAACTTTCCGTTTTTCAGCACCAGCTTTTCGATGCCGAGGGCGCTGGCCATCCATTTCAGCCTCACGGATTGGAGCAGGTCAGAAGCCTGGTCCGGCAGGGGGCCAAACCGGTCTTCCAGACGCCCCCGGAACGGTTCCAGCTCAGCTTCGGATTTGAGGTTGTTCAATTCGGTGTACAGGTTCAGCCGTTCCGTGACATTGTTGATGTAGTCATCCGGGAAAAGGAGCTCAAAATCCGTATCGAGTTGGAGGTCCTTTACAAAGCTGCCCGAAGGTTTCCCTTCTTCCTGGTAAAGCTCTTTGAATTCGTTTTCCTTGAGCTCCTCCACGGCCTCGGCCAGGATCTTCTGGTAGGTCTCAAAACCGATTTCATTGATGAACCCACTTTGTTCCCCGCCCAGCAGGTCCCCCGCACCACGGATCTCCAGATCCTTCATGGCGATGTTGAACCCGCTTCCCAGTTCGGTAAACTGTTCCAGGGCCTGGATTCGCTTTCTGGCCTCCGGGGTCATCACCTCGTAGGGAGGCGTAATGAAATAGCAAAAAGCCTTTTTATTACTCCTTCCCACACGGCCACGCATCTGGTGGAGATCGCTCAGGCCGAAATTATTGGCGTTGTTGATGAAAATCGTATTTGCATTGGTAACATCCAGCCCACTCTCGACAATGGTGGTGGAAACCAAAACGTCGAACTCCCCGTTCATAAAGGCAAGCATTAGCTGCTCCAGTTTTTTGCCTTCCATCTGTCCGTGTCCGATCCCGATTTTTGCATCCGGAACCAGCCGTTGCAACATCCCGGCCACCTCCCGTATGTTCTCGATTCGGTTGTGTATAAAGAATACCTGACCGCCCCGCTGGATTTCATAGGTGATCGCATCCCGGATCGCCGACTCATTGAAGCGGATCACCCGGCTCTCGATCGGATAACGGTTGGGGGGAGGCGTGTTTATCACGGAAAGGTCCCTGGCAGCCATAAGGCTGAATTGCAGGGTCCTTGGAATTGGGGTGGCCGTCAGCGTAAGTACGTCCACATCCTCCTTGAGGGCCTTTAGCTTGTCCTTGACCGCTACGCCGAATTTTTGTTCCTCGTCCACAATGAGCAGTCCCAGGTCCCTGAACGCCACGTTCTTTCCAACCAGCTGGTGGGTCCCGATGACAATATCCAGTTTGCCGGAAGCCAGGTTTTCCAACAAGAGCCTTCTTTCCCTGGCAGTTCGGAACCGGTTGAGGTAATCCACCGAGACCGGCATATCCTTCAACCGTTCAGTAAAGGTGCGGAAGTGCTGGAAGGCCAGAATGGTGGTGGGCACCAGCACGGCAACCTGTTTTCCGTTATCCACCGCCTTGAACGCAGCCCGGATGGCTACCTCGGTCTTGCCGAAGCCCACATCCCCGCAGACCAGCCGGTCCATGGGCTGTTCGCTTTCCATATCTCTTTTGATGGCTTCGGTGGCGGCACTCTGGTCAGGGGTGTCTTCATAGAGGAAGGAGGCTTCCAGTTCGAGCTGAAGGTAACTGTCAGGATTATACCGGAACCCCTGTCTCAGGCGACGTTTTGCGTAGAGCTGAATCAGGTCAAAGGCGATCTTTTTAACCCGGCTCTTGGTCTTCTGCTTCAGTTTCTTCCAGGCGCCGGAGCCCAGCTTGTAGATTTTTGGCGTGGTCCCGTCTTTCCCGTTGTATTTGGCAATTTTATGCAGGGAATGGATGCTCACATAGAGAATATCCCGGTCCCCGTAGACCAGTTTGATGGCTTCCTGCTTTTTCCCCTCCACATCGATTTTCTGCAATCCTCCGAATTTTCCGATACCGTGGTCGATATGGGTCACGTAATCCCCGACTTCCAGCTTATTGAGCTCCTTCAGGGTGATCGCCTGTTTTTTTGCATACCCGTTACGCAGGTGGAAGCGGTGGTACCGTTCGAAAATCTGGTGGTCCGTATAACAGCACACGTGCAGTTCCGGGGATTCAAAACCCTGGTAAAGCGGCTGCACGACGGTAGTGTAGGGGACCTGCTTGCCGATCTCCTCAAAGATGTCGTGGAAACGGTGGGCCTGTTGTTCGGTGGCGCAGAAAATAAAATTCCGCATCCCGGATTCCTGGTTCTCCCGGAGTTTGTCCAGCAACAGGTCAAATTGTTTGTTGAAGGCGGGTTGTGGGCGGGTTGGAAATTCAAATTGGTCGGGCTGTACAAACCCTTCCGGAACCGGACCTTCCAGGACCACCTGGCGGAATTTACGGACCGTTTCCCGGAACTGCTTCCCACCCAGGAAAAGGGATTCCGGGCTCGCGTGGGAGACCTCTGAGTCCAGTTTGCCAAACGCCTCCCTCGCTTTTTCAAAAAGGGTGTCGAGCTGGCCCTGGCAAAGGGAGGGGTTTTTGAGCAGGACGATGGTTTGGGGGGATATGTATTCCAGGAAGCTGACCCGGGCCTCGTGCAGTATTTTGTCTGCCACATTCGGGATAATCGTGATTTTCTTCACGCGGTCCGTCGACAGCTGGGTTTCCACGTCAAAGCTGCGGATGCTGTCCACCTCATCTCCAAAGAATTCGATGCGATAGGGTTCGTCATGAGAAAATGAAAAAACATCCACAATCCCACCCCTCACGGAAAACTCACCCGGCTCCGTAACAAAATCCACTCGCTTGAAATGGTATTCGAAAAGGACTTCATTGAGAAAATCCAACGACAGCGAATCCCCTGTCCGGATTTTCAGGGTGTTCTTTTCAAGTTCCTTGCGGGTCACCACCTTTTCGAAAAGGGCATCCGGATAGGTGACAATCAGGGCGGGTTTCTTCCTTGAATTGATTCGGTTGAGCACCTCGGCCCTCAGGAGTATATTCGCGTTGTCCGTCTCTTCTATTTCGTAGGGCCGCCTGTAGCTGCCGGGATAGAAAAGCACGTCTTCGGGGTTGATGAGCTGTTCGAGGTCGTTTAGGAAGTAGGCCGCCTCTTCCTTGTCGTTGAGGACCATCAGGAAGGGTAGTTTTTGTTCCCGGAAGGTTTCTGCAGTCAGGAAGGAAAGGGAGGATCCGCTGAGGCCTTTTAGCTGAGCGGCACCTTCACTTTGGGCAATACTCTTCTGAAGATCCCTGAACACAGGGGCCTGAGTAAATTGCTGCCGGATGAATTCCAGACTCAAATGCTGAAAATTTGTGCAAAAGTACGAGCCAATTTCCGCCTGCACAAAAGTTCCCGTTCTAAAAAGAGATTTCGGCAAGGATCAGGACCCTCTCTTAGGTCATGTTCCCGGCGGGCTCCTGCAGCGGTATGATTTGGTCCTCTGCCAGGGCGAAAACCCGATCTCCGGGCCTGGGTTCCATGACATGGCTGCCGGTGAATGCACCAAATGCAGGCAGGATCATCTGCCGTCCGTTCAGGTAAAAGCAGGGCAGGCGCAGGTGTTGTCTTCCCGGGCCCTTTAACCTTACGGCCGGGTGTACATGCCCTGAAAGGTTGAACCCTTCGAATTCCTCCAGAGGATGGTGGGTTAAAAGAAAGGGCCCTTTTATGAGCGACTCCGAACAATGCATCCCCAGGGCTTCATAGCGAAGGGGAGAGATGATATCGTGATTGCCGACCACCAGCTCCAATTCACAGGGGCATTGGCGGGCCCATTGTTCAAACAGCGCCCACTCCCGGTTCATATGCGAATGGAACAGATCTCCC
>CBDUBB010000215.1:0-4683 GCA_965365265.1 uncultured Flavobacteriaceae bacterium | reverse complement strand
AAGGTCAGATCCTGAGTGGCCCCTATAATAATAGGTATGATTTTCTCCTCCAACAAGCCGGCCACAACTTCTTTAAGAACGAAATAGGTATCCTCAACGGTCTCCCCTTCCTCGATGTCTCCGAGATCAATAATGGAGTCGTCCCAGTTGCCGTGCATGAGTTTGTAAAGCTGTATCCGGATTTCATCCAGGTCCAGCTTGTGGGTCTTTTTTTCAAAAGCGTTGCGGGACTCGTAAACCCCGAGGATGGCAAAGGTGGCGCCCGCCAAAACCGGAAGGCCGTCCTGCTCGGTATGTTTGTAGATAACCTGACCCAGGGCCTGGGGAGGCAGTAATTCGCAATGTGCCAGGACGCGTTGTCCTACTGGTTTTAGAAAGTCAAAAGCCATGTGCCCTAACCCTGCCTATTTGGTACGCTTCTTTGTTTTTTTCTGTGCCAGGAGTTCCTTCGCCTGCTCCAGACTGACCTCCAGGGGGTCGACATCCTTTCCGAGGTCCACCCGGGTCCGACCCTTGAGGATTTGATGCCTGCCCCACCTTCCTTTCTCAATTCGGATCTTCTCCTCCGGCCATTCGCGAACGAGTTTTTCCGCTTCTTTTTTCTTTTTGGCCTCTATGAGTTCAGCAATGTCTGCCTCGCTGAGAGCCTCAAAATCGTATTTTTTGCCCACGTTGATGAAAATACCGTCCCACTTTATAAAGGGACCAAACCGACCTTTGCCCTTGGTGACCTCTTTTCCTTCGTAATGAGCGATGGGGGCGTCCGCCTTTTCTTTGGCCTGTATCAGTTCCGCGGCCCTTTCAAGGTCCACTTCGAAGACGCTCTCACCGGGATCCAGTGAAACGAATTTTTTTCCGTACCGGATGTAGGGCCCGTAACGGCCCACGTTCGCCTCTACTTCCAGGTCCTTATAGGTCCCCAGCTTTCGAGGGAGCTTAAACAGGTCCATGGCCTCCTCATAGGTGATGGTACCGATGGACTGGTGCGGCAACAAACTTGCGAACAGGGGTTTTTCTTCTTCTTCAACCGTCCCGATCTGAACCATGGGACCAAACCTTCCCAGCCTGGCCGCTACCTGCCTCCCGGAATCGGGGTCTTTGCCCAGGATTCGCTCCCCGCTGGCTCTTTCCGCATGTTCCTCCACGTTTTCCACATTCGGGTGGAAACCCTTGTAGAATTCGGAAAGGACATCCTGCCAGTCCTCGTCCCCTGCTGCGATATGGTCAAAATCTTTCTCCACCTTGGCGGTGAAGTTGTAATCCAGGATGTTTGCAAAATTGCTCACCAGGAAGTCGTTCACGATCATCCCGATGTCGGTGGGAACCAGTTTCCCTTTGTCCGATCCTACCGTTTCACTGAGGGCTTTTTCGACAATTTCACCAGCCTCCAGGACCAGCTGGGTATATTCCCTCGGCGATCCCTCAACACTTCCCTTATCGACATAGCCGCGGTTCTGGATGGTGGAAATAGTAGGGGCATAGGTAGAGGGCCTTCCAATCCCCAGCTCTTCCAGTTTTTTTACCAGGGAGGCTTCCGTGTAGCGATAGGGGGGTCTGGTAAACCGCTGGGTGGCAGTTATATAATTGGCCACCAGTTTTTCTCCCTTGCTCAGGGCCGGCAGCATGCCATCCTGTTCTTCCAGGTCCTCCTCGTCCTTACCCTCCAGGTAGACCTTCAGGAAACCATCGAATTTGATGACCTCCCCTTTGGCGATAAATTGTTCCCCGTTCCGGTTGTTCCCAATGGTCACCTGTGTGCGTTCCAATTTGGCATCGCTCATCTGGGATGCCAGGGTGCGCTTCCAGATCAGTTCGTAGAGACGGGACTGGTCCCTCTCCAGATTTGGATTCTGCAGGGTCATGTCCGTGGGGCGAATGGCCTCGTGGGCTTCCTGGGCTCCCTTGGATTTGGAACTGTACTGCCTGACCTTGCTGTAGGATTCCCCGTAATTCTCGAGTATGGCTGCCTTGGCCGCCTGAATGGCTTCCCCGGACAGATTCACACTATCGGTACGCATGTAGGTAATAAGCCCGGCCTCATAAAGGCGCTGGGCCACCTGCATGGTCCGCGAAACGTTGAAATACAATTTTCGGGATGCCTCCTGTTGAAGGGTGGAGGTCGTAAAGGGGGCCGCCGGGGATTTTTTGGCGGGTTTGCGATCCAGGTCGGCTACCTGGAATTCAGCAGTTTTAACTGCCTCCAGGAAATCCCTTGCCTGCCCCAGGGTCTTAAAGTTCTGGGAAAGTCGCGCGGTGAAGACATTCCCTTCAGCCGTGTGGAATTCGGCCGCGACCCGGAAGCTGCTCTCGGGATCAAAGGCATCAATTTCCCGTTCCCGTTCCACGATCAGCCGGACCGCTACCGATTGTACCCTGCCCGCGGAAAGTCCCGGTTTGATCTTTTTCCAAAGCACCGGGGAGAGTTCATAGCCCACCAACCGGTCCAGGATCCGCCTTGCCTGCTGGGCATTCACCAGGTTGTAATCGATGCTCCGGGGGTTCTCGATCGCCTTTTGAATGGCAGATTTAGTAATGGAATTAAAAACGATCCGACGGGTTTTGTCGCGATCCAGCTTGAGGGTTTCGGCCAAATGCCAGGAAATGGCTTCTCCCTCCCGGTCTTCATCACTGGCCAACCAGATGGTTTCGGCTTTCGAAGCAAGATCCCTCAATTTTTTGACCAGGGCCTTTTTTTCCTTGTCCACCACATATTTCGGGGTGAAATCATTGTCGACATCCACCCCCAGTTCCCTGGAAGGAAGGTCGGCGATATGGCCAAAACTGGAGGTGACCTTAAAGTCCTTCCCCAGGAATTTTTCAATGGTTTTCGCCTTTGCGGGCGACTCTACGATAACCAGGTTTTTGGCCATGAAACAGAATTTTGGTTAACAAAAGTAGGGCAATTTTCTGATTTGCCAACTTACACCTTTTTCCTCCCGGGCCCTGAAAACCTAGAATCCACAGGCTGGCAACACCATATTCTTTGCTTTACGTGACGGTAAGATTAAGCCAAAATAATACGTAAATTATGCCCTTAAATAGCCAACCGATGAAACCTTCCTATTTACTTTTTCCGTTATTGCTTTTATTCCTCTTCGTCGAAACAGGGCAGGCCCAGCGAAAGAAAGCGGCCCAGGCCCCTGAATTTGAGGAATCCCTTTACAGCTCCATCCAATGGCGCCTTCTGGGGCCCTTCCGCGGCGGACGTGCCGGCACGGTGACAGGGGTGGTGGGCAACCCCAACCTGTACTATATGGGAACCGCCGGAGGCGGCGTATGGAAATCGGAGGATTCAGGTAATTCATGGGAGTGCATCTCCGACGGATATTTCGGTGGCTCCATAGGGGCTGTTGCCGTTGCTGAATCCGACCCGAATGTCATCTATGTGGGGGAAGGGGAACAGACCCTGAGGGGTAATGTCTCTTCCGGAAACGGGTTGTGGAAAAGCACGGATGCGGGAAAAACCTGGGAATTCATAGGACTTGAAGGCTCGGAACACATCGCCCGGATCCGGATCCATCCCCAAAACCCTGACATCGTTTATGCAGCTGCTATCGGCAACCTCTGGATTCCCAATGAGACCCGGGGGGTCTACCGCTCCACCGATGGCGGCAAAAACTGGGAACGGATCCTTTACGTCAGCGACAAAGCCGGGGCAGGGGATCTGATCATGGATCCCAACAATCCCCGTATCCTTTATGCTTCCACCTGGGAGATGAAACGAAACGGATACCGCATGGACAGCGGCGGACCAGACAGCAGGATGTTCAAAAGCACAGACGGGGGAGACAACTGGACGGACATATCTGAGGCCTCAGGCCTGCCCGGTTTTCCATGGGGCATCGTGGGGATTGCTGTTTCCCCTTTGGATTCGAACCGGGTATGGGCCATCATCGAAGCCTCGGAAGGAGGAGTCTTCCGTTCAGAGGATGGGGGGAAAACCTGGAAACGCATCAACCAGAACCGCGCCCTGAGGCAACGGGCCTGGTATTACAGTCGGATCTACGCAGACCCGCAGAATGCCGATAAGGTATATGTAATGAATGTCAGCTATGGTGTTTCCACGGATGGGGGGAAAACCTTTGAGCTGAAAAATGCCCCCCACGGGGACCACCACGACCTCTGGATAGACCCGGAAAACAACCAGCGGATGATCATTGCAGACGATGGCGGGGCCCAGGTATCCAATGACGGGGGAGAGAATTGGACCACCTACCACAACCAGCCCACCGCCCAGTTCTATCGCGTCACCACGGACAACCATTTCCCCTACCGGATCTACGGCGCCCAGCAGGATAATTCCACTGTTCGTATCCTCCACCGGACCAGTGGCAACTCCATTGGGGAAAGGGACTGGGAACCCACGGCGGGGGGTGAGAGCGCCCACCTGGCCCCGGATCCCAAAGACAGCGATATCGTATATGGGGGAACCTATAAAGGATACATGATGCGGACCGACCATTCGGTGGACCAGACCCGTTCGGTCAATGTCTGGCCGGACAACCCGGCCGGGTCCGGGGCAGAGGTTATGAAATACCGGTTTAACTGGAATTTCCCCGTCGGCTTCAGCCTGCACGATCCCAACAGGTTATATGCGGGGTCCAATTTCCTGCACGTCACCGAAAACGGGGGTCAGTCGTGGGAGGTGATCTCTCCGGACCTGACCCGGGGACTGCCTGAAAC